>JAVVTM010000027.1:0-12164 GCA_036653655.1 Clostridia bacterium
ACCGCTGTGTTTAAAAATACAATTGTTGGTGGGAACGCTTTTGAAAACTTTATTCAAAATTCTTTGGGCTTTATTACAAAATAAATGCAAGCTAATGCAAAAAAATATAAGCTAATGCAAAAAAAATATTTTGTGAAAGAAATTTATTGTTGATGAAATTCTAAGCTGAATATTTTGTAAAAAGCAAATAATATCAAAATTAGTACTAAAAAAACCTCTTACTATTAAGAGGTTTTTATTTTTTCTTTGTCTTTTACTTTTGTATTTGTTTTTGATTTACCTTTATATATATAATTATATCTATACTTTTATATTATATATTTCATTTTTATATTATATATTTTATCTATAATAATGTTTCAATTTTCCCTAATTAAAACAATTCATCAATAAAATCTTGAGCGTCAAACTCCAACAAGTCATCAATAGTTTCGCCAACGCCCACAAAACAAACGGGTATTTCTCGTGTAACGCTAATTGCAAAAACAACTCCGCCCTTTGCTGTGCCATCAAGTTTGTTTAAAATAATGCCATCAATATCAATAATTTCATCAAATTCTTTAACTTGATTTGCCGCATTTTGCCCCGTAGTTGCATCTAGCGCAATGTATGTTCTGTAATCGCAATCTGGGTACTCACGCTCCACTACCCTATTGATTTTAGAAAGCTCGTTCATAAGGTTTTTTTTGTTGTGCAACCTGCCTGCCGTATCAACTAAAACAACATCTGTGCCCTTTGCCTTTGCGCTACAAATAGCGTCAAATACAACGGCTGCCGGGTCTGAGCCCTCATCTTGTTTAACAATGCGCACACCTGCTCGCTCTGCCCAAACTGTCAACTGTTCGCTTGCTGCGGCTCTAAAAGTATCCGCTGCCGCCAAAACAACGCTTTTGCCCAACTTTGTAAAATATTTTGCCAATTTGCCAAGCGCTGTCGTTTTGCCAACGCCGTTAACGCCTGCCACCAAAATAACAAGCGGATAACTATATTCGGGGATATCATAGGCAATTTGGTCAACCATAATTTGTTTTAACAAATCTTTTGCATCATCGGTTTCGGTAAGTTTTTGTTCAAAACATTTTTCCTTAAGTTCATCAACTATTTTTGTAGTTGCGTCATATCCTAAATCTGCCTGAATTAAAAGGGTTTCAAGTTCCTCATAAAACTCATCATTCAATTTTTTACCTTTAAAAATTTCGTAAAGGCGTTTAGAAAAATTTTCTTTTGTCTTTTTTAATCCTTGTGCAATTTTACTAAATAACTTCATTTTATTCTCCTTCAGCCGAAACTTTTATGGCATCGGCAAGCGCAACCGAAACAATCTTAGAAACGCCTTTTTCTTGCATTGTAACACCGTACAATCTGTCGGCAAGCTCCATTGTAGGCTTTCTGTGGGTAATAACAATAAATTGTGTTTCCTCCGAAAATCTTTTTAAATATTGCGCAAACAAGCCAACGTTAGAGTCATCTAATGCCGCTTCAATTTCGTCTAAAACGCAAAAAGGCATTGGCTTCAATTTGATTATCGCAAACAAAATTGCAATGGCTGTAAGCGCCATTTCTCCGCCTGATAGCAAGGAAATTTGCCTCAATTTTTTGCCCGGAGGCTCTGCCATAATCTCAATGCCGGCTTCTAAAGGGTCCTCGCACTCGGTGTCAATAACCAATTCTGCCTTGCCACCATTAAATAATTCTTTAAAAATAACCTTAAAGTTTTCGTTAATCTTGTTAAATTCTGTGTTAAACCGCTCCAACATCTCTGCTGACAAATCGGTTATAATTTTGTTTAAATCGCCCTCGGCTTTGTTTAAATCATCACGCTGTCCTGACATTTCCTCAAACCTTGCGCCAACCTCTTTATATTGTTCTATCGCCTCAATATTAACATTGCCCAACGCATTTTTAAGTTTTTTAACACGGTTAATTTCCGTAACCGCTGTGCGATAATCAAAATCTTCTAGCTTCAATGACATCGCCTTTTCGTGCGTTAAATTGTATTCACTGCTAAGCCTTTCGCTTAAAGCAAACATTGCGCCATCAACTTTTTCAATTTGATTTTCCTCTTTAAGTTTCTTTTCTCTCGCAGAGTAAAGCTCATTTAAATACTTTTCTTTATCGGCATTAATTTGCATAATTTGCTCTTGCGCATCTCGTTTTAACTGCTCAACTTCTGCAACTCTAGCGTCCAATTGGTCAATTTTCTTTTTGTCCTCACTGCTGATATTTGTGTGATTTAACGCCTTTTCAGCCTCATCAAGTTTGGCTTGAGTTTGCTCAAATTCCTTTTTGTTTAACGCAATCAAACCACTCAATTCTTCAAGCTCCGAAGTGATACGCTCCACACTCAAATTAATGTTTTCGCAATCATTTTCCAATGTAGAAATGCCAACTCGCATTTTGGTTATAGCGCCATTTAACTCATCTTTACGCAATTTTTTTGCGGTAAATGCAGTTTTAAACTCATCAAGCATATTATCTGACAAGTTTCGTTTACCTTGCATATCGCCAGAAATTTTGCTAACCAAACTAATTTGTTGATTAATCTCTTTTAACCTCGCCTCAGCGGTGTCAATAATCGCTTGGTACTGATTAATATTTTGTAGCGCAACTTCAATTTTTTCTTGGCACTTTTCTTGTTTTTCTTGTTCGGCGCAAAGGATATTTCTCTCTGCTTTAATTCTTCCTCAACTTCTTTTAATGTGTAGTTGTTTTCCTGCGTTATGTTACGGCATTTTTTTAATTTTTCAACTTTCTCATCATAAATTTGTTGCGCCTTTTCAAACAACTCTTGTGTCTTTTCTATTTCCCTTTCGGTAGACAACAAATTGGTGTTGTCCGATTTTTTACTACCGCCAGTAATACTACCGCCCGCATTAAAAACTTCGCCCTGTAAAGTAACAATCTTAAACGCATATGAGTACCTTTTGGAAATGCGTATTGCGCTGTCGATATCTTCGCATATCAATGTTTTGCCCAACAAATAGCTAATTACATTGTAGTATTTTTCATCAAATTCTATAAGTTGATCTGCCACGCCACAACAGCCAGCCTCACGCAAAACGGGGTAATATTCTCGTTCTAGCGTGCGTGGTTTTACAGCGGATAATGGCAATAAAGTAACACGCCCTAAGCATTTTTCTTTTAAATAATTAATGATAAACTTGCTGTCATCTTCATTTTCAACAACAATATTTTGCAATGCAGCGCCAAGCGCCATTTCGATTGCAACCTCATATTCGGCAGGAACTTTAATAATTTCTGCAATTAACCCTTTAATTTTGCCTTGCAAAAGCGGATAATCCTTGCTTGCTTGCATAAGGTTTTTAACTCCGCCCTGAAAACCGCCGTATTCATTTTTAAAATCGGCTAAAATCTTTTTTCGTGTTTCTAAACTAGAAATTTTAGAAGTAATTGTGCGTATATCTTCAGTTAAACTGCTAATGCCCTCATCGTATTTAATTTGCAAATCTTCAAGCTCGGCTTTTCTGCGTTGCGCTTCTTCTTTGCTGGTTTGCATCATTCGCAAATTGCGTTCGATAGAGTTTTTGATAGCATCTTCGTTATCCAAATTTTGTTGATTTTTTTCAAGCATCAACTTGCTTTCGGTTTTCTTTTGCGACAATCCCTCGCTTTCTGCGCGCATTGCCGAAATATCCGCTTTAACATCTGCCAATTTATCAAGTGCGTCAAACATAGCTTTGTTGCTATCTTCCACCTTGTTTTCGCCTTGAATAATATCCTCAACCAAAGCGATATATTCTGAATCTACCTTGTCAAATTCAATTTTTTTGCCGTTTAACTCCGCAGTTTTGGTTTCTTTTTCTGCTTTTAAAACATCAAGCTGGCTTGATTTATCATCAAATTTTGTTTGATAACTATCGGTATTATAGCAAATACGCTCCAATTCGGCATTAAAATTTTTAACTTGTTCGGTTAACAATTTGGTTTCGCCACTAATCTTTTCGTTAGCGACCATTAAAGCAGTTTTTTCTTCTTTTAAGTTGTTTATGTAAACATCTGCGTTGTTAATTTCTATATTCTTTTTTGTGTAATCGTTTTCCGCTTGCTTGATTTGTGATTCTTTGAACAAAATTTCTTGCTCTATCGCCTCAATTTTATTTTTGATATTTAGCTTAAAGCTAGCGTTGTTTTCAAATTGATAAATGTAGGCGTTTGCCTCCATTGTGGTTAGTTGTTCCTTGTATTCCAAAAACTTTGTGGCTTCTTCGCTTTGGCGTTTTAGAGGGCCCAACTGCTTGTCCAATTCTGCAATAATATCCTCGTAGCGCTCTATATTTTCGTGCGTGCGCTCCAATTTGCGTTCCGCCTCTTTTTTGCGTGATTTAAATTTGGCAATGCCTGCCGCTTCCTCAAAAATGTTACGGCGTTCCTCTGCTCGTGAGTTCATAATTTCATTAATTTTGCCTTGAGCAATAATAGAATAGCCATCTCTGCCAATGCCTGTATCTCGCAAAATATCCACCACATCTTTTAGCTTGCAATCGGTGCGATTAATGCAATATCTGCTTTCGCCATCACGATATAACTTGCGTGAAATGACAAGTTCGTCAAAATCGACAGGGAAAATGTGCTGAGAATTGTCAAAAACCAAGCTCACTTCACAATAGGACATTTGTTTGCGCAATGTTGTGCCGTTAAAAATAACGTCCTGCATGTTTTTGCCACGCAAGACTCTAGCGTTTTGCTCGCCCAATACCCAACGAATTGCATCGGCGACATTACTTTTTCCGCACCCGTTAGGCCCAACGATTGCCGTAATACCGTTTTCAAAATCAACTGTTAGTTTGTCTGCAAAAGACTTAAACCCGTAAACTTCTATCCTCTTAAAATTCAAAATCTTCCCTCATTAAATTACTTTATCTTCCCTCATTAAATTACTTTTAATATTATAACATATTTTCTTTAATTTGTTAATAAAACTTTGCCAATCTAGACAATTTTAAATTTTTCGCAAGCGATTTTAGCGCACTCTTTTTCGGCGTTTTTAATACTGCTACCCGTTGCCTCTGCAACAACTTCGCCATCAATAATCAAGTTGAAATTAAAAGTAGGTTTGTGCGGTTCGCCATTTCTACTTGCCTCTTTAAAACAAATTTCCTTGTTTTTTAATGTACAAAACTCATAAATTTTGCTTTTAAAATCCACCGCTTGTTGCTTTTCTATATTGTCCAATTCCTCTGCCAAAAACCTTAAAATAAACCCTTTGGCGTTTTTTAAGCCACTATCCAAATAAATTGCGCCCGTTAGCGACTCAAACAAATCACTAATCATTTTTTCGCTAACTTCCGCAATACTGCCCTCGTTTATTGTCATAAATTGATAAATTTGTAGCTTTTTAATAATTTTTGAAAGCGGTTTTTTGGATACAAGTTTTGCCCTAGCTTGCGATAACACGCCCTCATCTTTTTTTGGATACTTTAAAAATAAATATTCTGCTACAACAAAATTTAAAATGCTATCGCCCAAAAACTCCAACCTTTGATAGTTTGGCAAGTTGTGTTCGTTGCCATAAGAAGAATGAGTTACCGCCATAAGTAACAAATTTTTGTCTTTAAAGGTGTAATTTATAATTTTTTCTAACTCTTGCAAATTTTGCATAATATTCCTTTTTGTTGTTTATTTTGTCAAAATTTTAAAATATCGCTTTAGCCGTAGTGTTTATGTTTTGCGCCTTAACGCTAATCGCTAACTTACTGTTTTACCGCTACCGCTAACTTACTGTTTTACGCTAACCACTCAAAACTTTGCAGTTTTTAAATTATAGCGTTACTAAATTATTTTAACATAATGCTTTATTTGTCGCTTGCAACCTTAAGGCTGTTGCTGTCAACCGCTAATTTGATTTTTTCGATAATGTTTTTTTCTGCCATTTCGTTTGCTTTTAAAATGGTTTTTGCAATAGACTCGCCCGAAGCCGAACCGTGCACCTTCATAACAATTTTTTCCACTCCAACAAAACAAGCTCCGCCATTTTGGTTGTAATCTAGCGTGTGTTTAACCTTTCTTAGGCTAGGTTTAAGCAACAATGCGCCAAGTTTAGCGCGCAAACCGCCCTCGTGAATGTTTTGATTTAGCAGTGTGAAAATAGATTTTGCCATACCCTCCGCAGCTTTTAAAGCAATATTGCCTGTGTAGCCATCGGTTACAACAACATCAACTCCGCCATCTAAAATTTCTCTCGCTTCGATATTGCCAACAAAATTAATGTTAAGTTGTTTTAGCATATCGTAGCTAGCTTTTGTTAATTCGTTGCCTTTGCCTTCCTCTGTGCCGTTTGACAACAATGCAATTTTTACATCTGTTTTGTTTAAAACAACCTTGCTGTACGCATCTGCCATCAATGCAAAATGGCACAAGTTTTCTGGCTTGCAATCGGCGTTTGCCCCACAATCGACAAGCAACACAGTGCCACCCGTAACCGTTGGAACTTCTGGACACATTGCCGGCCTAGAAACGCCCTTTATTCTTTTAACAATCATAAATGCGCCCGTAAGCAATGCGCCGCTGTTGCCAGCAGAAACAAACGCACAGTAATTATTATCTTTAGCAAGCGTTTCTAAACCCTTAACCATTGATGAATCTTTTTTTGTGCGGATAGCCTCAACCGGGTGATCCTCGTTAGAAATGACATCATTTGCATTTAAAATTTCTATATTAGAACCATTGTAGCATTTTGACAATTGCTCTTTAATAACATCTTGTTTGCCAACTAAAGTAATTAGCACATTTTTATTTAACTCTGTCGCCCTAACGCAACCTTCAATAACCACTTTTGGAGCGTTATCGCCACCAAAAGCATCAACTAGTACTCTCATTTTATCTCCTTATTTTTTAATTTTGCCAAGCGAATTTAAAGATTATGCTTTTAACACGGTAATATTGTGTTAATTTGGCAATAAATTAATTATGTATCCTACACAATTATAAATATTATACTTCATTTTAATTTTATTTTCAATAAAAATTTTGTTTTATTTTAATTAATACAATATATAGCAAAATATCACAACGCTTTAGCAACATACAAATTGAGTATGTTGGCAAGCAATTTTGGCAATAAAAAAAGTGTCTTATTAAGACACTTGATTTTACAAGCAAAACAATAGTATGCTTTTGGCATATTAATGTAATTATTGGGCTTTCTTTTCTTTTTTTACAATTACTGCTTCGTCTTTATAAAAACCACAACTACTGCAAGCCGTGTGGCTTTGCTTTAATTCGTGGCATTTAGGACATTCAGTAAGATTTGGAGTAGTAAGTTTCCAATTTGCAGATCTGCTATGTTTTCTAGCTTTAGATATTTTACTTTTTGGTAATGCCATTTTTCGCACCTCCCGTGTTAAAATTCATTTCTTTTAATATTGCAAAAGGGCTTTCCTTTTGACTTTCTATTTGCTCTGCATTGTCAACAACGCATTTGCATTTTATTTTATTAAGGTTTGCGCCACATTTTGGGCACAACCCCTTGCAATCGGGTTTACAAACAACTTTGTTTGGTTGCTCCAAACAAAAAGCTTCTTCAATGGAAGTTGAAATATCAAATTCGTTACTAGAGTAACTAAATTTGTCCTCGCCATTGTACTTGTAACATTCTGCAACTTTAAATTTTACCGTAACCTTTGTTGGCTTTAAACATCTACTACAAGGATACTCGATTTCAACACTTGCAACTGCGTTAAAAATAATGTCATCATTATCCTCAACAACGTAATTAGCGTACGCTTTGCAAGGCGAAACAAATTTTGCCATTGGGTCTACAAGCAAGTTTTGTTTGAAGGGTAGCTCAACTTCAATATCGTACAAAACACCTTTTGATGCCTTTGTTATATCTATTAGCATTTAAACCTCCACAAACTATTGAAATTATAATCAATAAAATTAACTTTGTCAATTAATTTTACCTTCTATTTAAACTTGATTCAATTTATTTTTTGCTTAACGCCAACTTTTTAGTTTTTAACGCTAACATTTTTGTTTTTAACGCTAACATTTTTGTTTTTAACGCTAACATTTTTGTTTATATAGCAAATATTTTAGATTTAACGCTAATTTTTAAGACACATTGCAAAAGCTGTTATTTTGCGCTTTTTGCTTTTTCTACAATATCTTTGGTTTCTCTTGCGATAACCAATTCCTCATTTGTAGGTATTACAAAAACTTTAACACGGCTTCCCTCTTTGTGCAAATCGGCTGCTGCGCCACGAGGAGTTTTTGCGTTTTTCTCAAAATCAAAATCTAGCCCCAAATATTCCATACCTGTGCAAATCCTTTCACGAGTTGTCCAAGAGTTTTCGCCAATGCCACCAGTAAATACAATAGCGTCCAAGCCGTTCATCACAGCTGCGTATGCGCCTATGTATTTTTTTATACGGTAAGCGGACATAGCAAGCGCAAGTTCTGCCTTTTGGTTGCCCTCAGCAGATGCCGTAACCAAATCACGAGAATCTGATGACAATTCAGAAATGCCTTTATATCCACACTCTTTGTTAAAATATGTCATTATTTCGCTGATGCTACATTTCTTTTTAATCATCAAATATTCAACAACAGCTGGGTCGATATCGCCACATCTAGTGCCCATAACCAAGCCTTCAAGCGGAGTTAAACCCATTGAGGTGTCAACACTCTTGCCATCAACTTCGGCGGTAATAGAAGAACCATTGCCCAAATGGCAGGTTACAATTTTGCTGTGCTCGGTGTTAAGTTTTTTAAGACACTCACCCGTTACAAACTTGTGAGAAGTGCCGTGAAAACCATATTTTCTTACTTTAAATTTTTCGTAATCAGAATATTTAATGGCGTACATATATGCAACTTTTGGCATTGTCATATGAAAAGCCGTATCAAAAACAGCCACATTAGGCACATCTGGCAAAAGCTTTTTGCACGATTTAATGCAATCTATGTTTGCAGGCATATGCAAAGGACCTAATGGAATATTTTTTTCTAGCGTGGCAACAACATCATCGTTGATAAGTACGCTACATTTAAAATCTTCGCCACTGTGCAAAACTCTGTGCCCTATCGCCTCAATCTCTTTAACTGAAGAAATAACGCCCATTGTTTTACTTGTTAAGGTTTCAATAACTAAAGCAAAAGCTTCGGTATGGTCGTTTAAATCTTTTTCGACAACAAATTTTTTGTCGCCAATTTTGTGTTCCAACTTAGTACCTTTAATGCCTATGCGCTCAATGCCACCTTTGCAAAGAGTTTCTTCTGTGTTGATATTGATTAATTGGTACTTTAATGATGAACTACCTGCGTTAATAACTAATATATCCATTTTTACTCCTTATTCGGCTTGACAAGCGGTAATAGCAACCACCGCTACAACATCTTCTGCGGTGCACCCACGAGATAAATCGTTTACGGGTTTAGCAAACCCTTGACATATTGGGCCAAGCGCTTCTGCGCCAGCCAACCGTTGCGCTAATTTGTAACCAATATTGCCAGATTGCAAATCAGGGAAAATTAAAACATTTGCCTTTCCGCCAATGCAACTGTTTGGAGCTTTTAAGCGTTGAACCCTAGGCACTAACGCCGCATCCACTTGTAACTCGCCATCAATTAACATATTTGGCTCTCTTTCTTTAACTAAAGCTAATGCGCTTAAAACTTTATCAACATTTTCGTGCTTAGCGCTACCTTTTGTGCTAAAAGACAACATTGCAACACGTGGTTCTAAACCGCAAAGTTGCACTGCGCTTTCGCTTGAAGATATTGCGATATCGGCAAGCTGTTCTGCCGTTGGGTTAGGACAAACTGCGCAATCGCCAAAAACCATAACTTCACTATCTTTAAAATATGTGCCCTCAAAACCCATAATAAAAACTGAAGAAACAGTGTTAACGCCTTTTTTTGTTTTAATAACTTGCAAACCTGCGCGCAATACGTTGCCAGTAGAATTGATAGAACCAGCCACCATACCATCTGCCTCGCCTGCTTTTACCATTAGCGCTCCAAAAAACAAATTGTTTTGCGCAAGTTTGTACGCCTCATCTTGAGTTAAGCCTTTTGCCTTTCTCAATTCAAACAAAGTGTCGGCAAAACCAGAAAGCTTGCCAGAAGTTTTTGGGTCGATAATTTCTACGCCAGTTAAATCTAAATTTTCTGTCTTAGCAAAACTGCTAATTTTTTCTTCATCGCCAAGTAAAATAGTTTTTGCAATGCCATTTTGCGTAGCGCTAATTGCCGCTCTTATAATTCGTTCTTCTTCGCCCTCTGGCAAAACAATAGTTTTGTTAAGTTTTGAGGCTTTTTCAATAATTGAATCTACAAGTTTGCTCATAAAACAACTCCTTTTATTGCTTTTGTATGTTAATTATGTTAACATAAAAGTATTAATTAATAAATTTCTTACATAATTATTATATACTATATGCAAAAAAAATGCAAAACTTTTGCTAACTTTTTAACAAATTTGAAGTAAAATGGAGGTAAAATGTCAAAATTAGGTATTATTGCAGAATATTGTCCACTTCATAACGGTCATATTTTTCATTTACAGCAAAGTAAAAATAAAACTTCGTGCCAAAATGTTATTTGCGCAATGAGTGGCAATTTTACTCAACGAGGCGATATTGCGGTTTTAAACAAATACACACGGGCAAAACACGCATTGCTTGCTGGGGCGGATATTGTGGTAGAAATACCAACTATTTTTGTTTTATCCCCTGCCGAATTGTACGCAAAAGGCGCAATTAACACGCTTAAAACTTTTGGCATTGATTACCTTGCTTTTGGCAGTGAACTTGGCGATATTGATGTTTTAAAAAATATTAACACACTAATAAAAAACAATAAAGACACTTTAGATACTCTACTCAAACAAAACTTGAAAAATGGCAATTGCTACCCCAAAAGCGTTGCAGATGCTTTGCAATCACTGTGCGAAAATTGTTTTAATAGTGGCGACAGTGGCAAAAATGATGTTGCATCTAACTTGAAAAATTTGAATATCAGCGATATTTTTAGCTTGCCAAACAATATTTTAGCGCTAGAATATCTTAAAAATTTGGACAATATAACGCCTATTGCAATAAAGCGTGAGGGCAACTACAACAGTTTGGCAACAGATTTGCCATTTGCCTCTGCAAGCGCAATTAGGCAATGCAAAACCAACAACACGTTGGATACAATAAAAGATAAAATGCCTCAATACTCTTTTTGCGATTTGCAACAAAATAGCGTAAATTATGAAAAACTTTTTGCCCTACTAAGCTACAAATTGGCAACCACAAGCCCTACGCAACTTGCAAATATTTTTGATGTTTTGGAGGGTATTGAAAACCGTTTTATCGCTTGCAGTAGCACCAGCGCCACTTATGACGAATTTTTGCGCCAAGTAAAAACAAAACGCTACACAATGAGCAAAATCAAACGCATTGCGCTAAATATTTTGCTTGATAACTACAAAAAAACACACACTTTGCCAATAAATTATGTCAATGTTTTGGCGGTTAAACGCTCAAAATTAGATTTGCTTTCTTGCTTTAATTGCAATGTGATTACAAAGCCTAGCGATATACAAAAATTTAATTTAAGCAACCCAAGTTTGCAAATAGACTTGCTTGCAAATGCGCTTTACAACATTTTGGCTACCGACAAAATTACCAATCCGTCAATGCTTATTTTGTAAAGATAATGGCTTGTTTTGTTGCAATAATATTTAATTTTTGCAATTGTTAATGTGTGTTATGTGGAACAAGGGCAATATTAGTCGCCACATTTTACTCATTTCTAAACTCCAAAGTGTTGTTGGGAAAATCAGTTACAAACTGTTTTAATACTTTAAGTATTATTCCCCATTCATAATCATCTGCCGTTTTTTGTTTTTCGATTTCTCGTATCTCTAGATTAATAAATACATATCTATTGCTTTCGTTGTGATAATACCACATAAACTCATTTAGTATATCTGCATTATATCTGAGGTTAATTTCATCAGCAAAATCTATATTGCTTTTTGCATCTAATTTTATAAAAATATCCCTATAAAAATCCTTATATGTTTCATTTTTGCTGGTATATTCTTTTGTGTTAAAAATTATCTCTTTCATAGTTTTTCCTTATTCTACAAAGTAAAAAGTTCCAGTATAGTGCTCAGGCGAATAAAGCATAAGTCCATCGCTTGAATATAATAA
>JAVVTM010000028.1:0-11645 GCA_036653655.1 Clostridia bacterium
GGCTTTTTAGGAGAAGTTGTTGTTACTGATAAGCAAACACCACTCTTTTGTGGACAACCGTCCATAATTGGTGTAGTTGATTTCTTAATTTGTTTCTCTCTTCCATTCCTAATTAACTGGTTAATTGTTGGCATGACACACCTCCTTGTATTATTCAATCGGATTTATCCAGCAACCCACTTGAATATATCACTGTTTTATATTATGAATTTATCAAGCCTACTATCGAAGCATCAACATCAATTTCACAAAGTTTGCCAAGCACTTTTTTGGTATAATCCTCGCAAATGCAAACCTTATTAGTTTTTACTTTTTCTTTAACAGCATTTTTTATAAAATCATCACAATCAGACGCAAGCATAACACACCTGAAAATGCCTGCATCGATGTTTTTCATAACTTGTTTTAATCCCACTATTTTTTTAGCGGTTTTAACCTCTGAACTTTCTATTTTCATATCTTTTTCAGCAAAGGACATAAAGCACCCCTTTACACATTAAATAAGTTTAGCAACAATTTTAATTTAAGTCAATTAATTTGTAGCATTTGTAAATAAAATAATATTTTTTTTTGAAAATAAGTCAAAATTTGACTACTAATCGGCAATTTTTAGGTTTGCGTCGGCATCTAAGTCTAATTTTGAAGGTTTAAAATTGCCTTTGAGCATATTAAATGCGCAACTTGCAATCATCACAGCGTTGTCCGTGCACAAAATCATTGGAGGATAAAAGACAGTTATATCATTTTTTTTAGCTTTTTGCATTACCATCTCTTTTAACCGTTGATTTGCACCAACTCCGCCCGCTATCGCCAATTTTTTGATGTTATAATTGAGGCACGCGCGCACAGCGTTAGAAACAATCATATCCAACGCTCTTTCTTGAAACGAACAGGCAACGTCCTCTTTACAAATTTCTTCGCCATTTTGCGTTTTTTTGTGAACATAATTTATAACCGCAGTTTTTAGCCCGCTATACGAAAAATTGTAATGACCTTGATTTTTGTAAGGCATTGGCATTTGTATGCTTGGCTTTCCTAATTTTGCAAGTTTTTCAATTTGAGGGCCACCCGGATATGGCAAGCCCAAAACCCTTGCAACTTTATCAAACGCCTCGCCACAAGCATCATCTTGTGTTGAACCAACAATTTCAATATCCTCATAGCTTTTTACAATAGAAATAGCCGTATGCCCACCGCTGGCAATTAAGCACGCAAAGGGAGGTTGCAAAGTTGTATCCGCAATGTAATTTGCGCAAATATGACCCCTAATGTGGTTTACTGCAAGCAACGGTTTTTTTGTTGCGTAGGCTAGCGCTTTTGCGTAGCTAACACCCACAAGCAATGCGCCCAACAATCCTGCGCCGTAAGTTACGGCAAAACAATCAATGTCATCAAGTGTCAATTTTGCCTTTTCTAACGCCTCAACAACAATTGTTTTTACAGCTAAAGTGTGGTTGCGTGATGCAATTTCTGGCACAACGCCACCAAACCTTTTGTGAATTTCTATTTGTGATGCAATTATATTTGCTAACACTTCTCTATCTTTGGTTATTGCGCAAGCGGTTTCATCGCAAGAAGACTCAATGGCTAAAATGATAACATCTTTTTTGTCTTTAAGCTTATTAAGTTTTTCCACCGCTAAATCATAATAATCCATTTTATGCCTTCTTTAGATAATCATTTATAAAAACATCAATTTCGCCATTCATTATGGCTTCAATATTGCTAGATTCGCAACCCGTCCTATGGTCTTTAACCAATGTGTAAGGACAAAAAACATACGACCTAATTTGTGAACCCCACTCTATTTTTTTTATTGTGCCTTTTAATTCGTGCTCTTTTTCAATATTTTCACGCTCTTTTTTTTCAATCAATTTAGATGTTAACATCTTCATCGCTTGCTCTCTGTTTTGAATTTGACTTCGCTCGTTTTGGCACTGTACAACAATACCGCTTTCGTAGTGAGTAATACGCACAGCAGAATCGGTTTTGTTAACGTGCTGACCACCTGCGCCACCACTGCGATAGGTGTCAATTCGGATATCTTCCGCCTTTATAACAACATCAACATCCATTTCTACTTCTGGGATAACCTCAACTGACGCAAAAGATGTGTGCCTACGAGCGTTGCTATCAAAAGGAGAAATACGCACCAAACGGTGCACGCCTTTTTCTGATTTTAAAAAGCCGTAAGCGTTTAAACCTGCAACGGTAAACGTTATAGTTTTAATGCCAGCTTCCTCGCCGTCAAGCTTGTCCAAAACTTCGCATTTGTACTTGTGAAGTTCTGCGTACATCGTGTACATTCTGTACAGCATACTTGTCCAATCTTGCGCCTCTGTGCCACCTGCGCCTGCGTGCAAAGTGAAGATTGCATTGTTAGCGTCATACTTTCCTCTTAGCAAGGTTTCTAGCGTTAACTGTTCTATTTTGCGCTTTAAACTTTTTTTAGCTAGCAAAATTTCTTGTTCGGTTGCAAAGGTTTCATCTTCCATACAAAAATCTAGCATCATATCTAAATCTTCATAGCCCTTTTTTAAACTTGCATAGTGCAAAAGTTTGTTTTCTATTGTTTTGGCTTCTTGGTTAACAACTTGCGCCTTTTTCATATCGTCCCAAAAGCCTTCTTTTTCTTGCGTTTGCTTTAATTCATTTAACCTAGTATTTAGTTTTACCAAGTCAAAGTGAATCACCAACACTTAGTAATTGATTTTTTATTTTAGCTAAATCGAGTTTTTCTTGTTCGAAATCCATCACTACATCACCCACTTTTTGTTTTATTTTTATAAACTTTGTTATGGTTTATAAATTTTGTTAATTTTATTTAGTTTTAAATCTTTTAACTTATATTACATCTTTTTTTTTGCACTAGCCATTGGCATTTGGTGTTTACTATTTTGCATTAGCCTTTGGCGTTTGGTGCTTATTTTTTTGCATTAGCCTTTAGCTTTTGGCGTTTAGTTGTTACTATTTTGCGTTAGCCTTTGGCTTTTGTGCTTATTTTTTTGCATTAGCCTTTAGCGTTTGGCGTTTGGTGCTTATTTTTTTGCATTAGCCTTTGGCTTTTGGTATTTACTATTTTGTTAAAGTATTATAATATTAAGCGTTTTTACCACAGCAATTTTTGTATTTTCTGCCACTTCCGCAAGGACAAGGGTCGTTTCTGCCAATTTTTTTGTCTGTTCTGGTTTGCGTTTGTGTTTTTTGTGTGTTTGTAGACACTTCTTTAGCTTGTTCCTCACGCTTAACTTCGGCGTTAAATTCTGCCTTACACAAAATTGTTACAGTATCCTTTTGAATGGTTTCAATCATTTCTTCAAACATATCAAAACCTTCCCTTCTGTACGCCACAATTGGGTCTTGTTGACCAATACTTCTTAGCCCAATGCCCTCTTTAAGTTTTTGCATATCATCAATGTGGTCTATCCATTTTTTATCAACATTTTTTAACATTATTACACGTTCAATTTCACTAAAATCAATGCCACTTTCTTTCATATCCGCAATCTTTTTTTCATATTGCTCAACAGCTAGATTGTAAACCTTGTTTTTTAATGCAGAAAGTGATAAATCATCTTCAACAACTTTGACAGTAACAAAATTTGTGCCATTTAAAAGAACTTTCTTTTCTAACGCTGTGTTAATTTCGTCATAATCCCAATCGATATATTCTGTTTTCGTACTGCAATAAACATCTAAAACATCATCGCTAACAGCGCTTATCCATTTTAAAATTTGTTCGTGCACATCAACGCCATCTAAAACAGCGTTTCTTTCACGATAGATAATTTCTCGTTGATTATTTAGCACATCATCAAAACTCAAAATATATTTTCTTGCGCTAAAGTTACGGTTTTCCACTTTTGCTTGTGCGCTTTGAATCATTTTTGTTAAAATTTTGATATCAATTGGAGTGCTATCATCAAGGTTAAACCTTTCGGCAACGGCTTTCATATTATCCCCGCCAAAAACTCTAATCATATCATCTTCCATAGATAGATAGAAAATTGAAGAACCGGGGTCGCCTTGTCTGCCTGCACGCCCACGCAATTGGTTGTCGATACGGCGACTATCGTGCCTTTCCGTACCCAAAATTCTTAGCCCGCCAAGAGCGATTACCTCTTGCTTTTCGGCATCGGTATCCACCTTAAACAAGTTGTAATAATGTGTGTATTCATCGTGCGCTTTTTGCACTAATTCATCATCAATTTTGGCAAAAGAAGTAGCCATACCAATAACTTCGTTAGAATAACCTAAGTTTAAAAGCTTTTGTTTAGCCATAAATTCGGGGTTACCGCCAAGCATAATATCCGTGCCACGACCAGCCATATTTGTGGCGATTGTAACCGTGCCTTTTTTGCCTGCTTGCGCAACAATTTCCGCCTCTTTTGCGTGGTTTTTTGCGTTTAGCACATTGTGCTTTATTTTGTGTTTTGTAAGCAAACTAGAAAGTTCCTCACTCTTATCAACGGTAATAGTGCCCACCAATATTGGTTGACCCTTTTGATAAGCAAGCTCAACATCTTTTAAAATTGCTTCGGTTTTACCCTTGATTGAAGGAAACAAAACATCGTTTTCATCAATACGAGCTAGTGGCATATTTGTTGGTAATACAACTACATCTATGCTATATATATCTTTAAATTCATTTTCTTCAGTTTTTGCAGTACCTGTCATACCAGACAATTTTTTGTAAATTCTAAAATAGTTTTGGAAGGTAATTGTTGCAAGTGTTTGGCTTTCATTTTGAATACGAACATTTTCTTTTGCCTCAATCGCTTGGTGCAAACCATCGCTGTATCTTCTGCCAATCATTTGTCTGCCGGTAAATTCATCAACAATAATAATTTCGCCATCAACAACAATATAGTTGCTGTTTAGCTTCATAATGTAGTGCGCTTTTAATGCGTTGTTAATATAGTGTATCAAATCTTGATTTTCGGCATCGCCCAAATTTTCTATTCTAAAAAACTTTTCCGCCTTATCAACGCCCTCATCAGACAATCTTACGGTGTTTTCTTTTTCTTCAAGAATGTAATCTTCTTCTGTAAGTTTTTTTGCAAAACGGTTGGCTTCTACATACAAATTTGATGATTTTCCGCTCATGCCAGAAATAATTAATGGCGTTCTTGCTTCATCAATTAAAATACTATCAACCTCATCAATAATTGCAAAATTTAACGGGCGTTGAACTTTTTCTTCTTTGTGAACAACCATATTATCACGCAAATAATCAAACCCTAACTCGTTGTTTGTTGCGTAACAAATATCACAATTGTACGCCACTTTTTTTTGTTCATTATCCATTCCTGTAACGATAATGCCAACAGATAGCCCCAAAAATTTAAAAATTTTGCCCATCCATTCAGCATCTCTCTGCGCCAAATAATCGTTGACAGTAACGATATGCACTCCCTTTCCGTCAAGAGCGTTTAAGTATGCTGGCAATGTTGCAACAAGCGTTTTACCTTCGCCAGTCATCATCTCGGCAATTCTACCTTGATGCAAAACAATACCGCCCAACAATTGCACATAAAAGTGCCTCATACCCAAAACCCTGCCACTTGCCTCTCGCACAACAGCAAAAGCCTCTGGCAAAATATCGTTTAATGTTTCGCCATTTGTTAATCTTTCCTTAAATTTTACTGTGCAAGCTTTTAATTCATCATCGGATAAGCTAGAATAATTATTTGCAATAGCTTCAACTTGATCTGCAATTTTAGCTAACTTTTCAATTTCTCTTTCGTTACTGCTTTTAAATAATTTACTAAAAATTCCCATATCTACTCATCTTCCTTATTCACGCAAGTAAGCGCTCGTTTATATAATATATTAATTATAAATATTAGTCAAGTTGGAAATTACAATAGTTAAAATATTGCGCATTTTTTACAAAATTTTTGCAATACCTATTTATTGTTTTGCCATTTTGCAATTACGAGGTTATCTTTTCTAATGGCAATTCATATTTGGCTGAAACAAATGTTAAGATAAAAACTTCCTTTGCGCCAGCCTTAAGCAATGTTTGGCAAATTTCATCACAAGTTGTGCCCGTTGTAAAAACATCATCAACCAACAAAATTGTCTTGCCTTCAAAAGGTTTTTTATCCAACACTTTGTAAGCGCCCGCAACATTTTCCTTTCGTTCAAACGCCGAAAGAGAAGATTGTGGCGTGTTGTTTTTAATTTTAACCAAATTTGTTGTTTCTAAATGTAAATTCAAAATTTTGCTAATGTGCTTAGCAAGTTCCTCCGCTTGGTTATAACCTCTAACTTTTTTGCGCTGGATAGATAGTGGAACTGGCACAATTAAATTGCAATTAAAATTGTTTGAAAAATAGCAATTCGCCATACTTTTAGCCATATATTTTGCCAAAAATTTTTGGTTGTAAAACTTTAAATTTATAACCAATTTTTTTGCGCCGTCTTTATAAACAAATGGAGAACGAGCCATTGTAAAATGCCTAATGTTGTTTTGACAGTAAAGGCAATATTCACTTTCGTTATTGTTGTAGCACCCACACTTATTGCAATAAACCACATTATATGGCATTGCGTTTTTGCATTTATCGCACATACAAAAATCGTTTGGTTTAATTTCTGCGCCACAAATGAGGCAATTATACTTGTCAACAAACAATGTGTTAAACAACTTTTCAAAAATTTTTAACATTTCTTTTTGTATTCTTCCAAAATAAAATCTAACAACATACTGTTTCTTTTTGCGGTAAAATTATTTTTTATCATTGTTTCCAAATTTTCTTTACTGCCCACCAACATTACCATTTTTTTTGCCCTAGTAATGGCTGTATAAAGCAAGTTTTTAGTTAAAATCATATAGCTACCGCTCATTATAGAAATAACGCAAACATCAAATTCACAACCCTGCGCTTTGTGCACAGTAATTGCGTAGGCTAATTGAATTTGCATCATAATACTATGCGGATATTTTACCAATTTGCCATCTTCAAAACAAACGGTTAGCTCATCTCTTTTTTTGTCAATATTGCTGATAAAGCCAATATCGCCATTAAAAACGCCTGTGCCTGTTTCGTTAGAAAACTGCTTAATCCACTCCAATTGATAGTTGTTCATAATATGAATTACTTTATCTCCCAACCTAAAAGTTGTTGCGCCGTATTTAATTTCTGGCTTGTTTTCGGCAGGGGGATTAATTGCTTTTTGCAGTTCTATATTCATATTGTCAACGCCGTGCAAACTCTTTTTTTGTGGGCACAAAACTTGTATATCCCTTGCGTTTACACCGCTAAATTTTGGCAAACGGTTTATTACAAAATCTAAAATACCATTTTTAACTTCTTCAGGCGAGTTTTTGCTGGAAAAGAAAAAATCTGATTTAGAGTTATCTAATATCGGCATTTCGCCTCGATTAACCATATGCGCATTGGTAATAATCAAACTATCTTGACTCTGCCTATAAATATGCGTTAAATAATTGACTGTAAACACTTTGCTGTTGATAATATCAGCCAAAACATTGCCAGCGCCAACAGAGGCTAATTGATCCTTGTCGCCCACTAAAATCAGTTTGCTTCCAAAATTTAACGCTTCTAAAACGGCGTAAAATATGTACTCATCGCACATAGATATTTCATCAATAATTATGTATTCCGCATCCAATTTTTCGTTATTATTAAACGCAAAATGTTGGCGTCCGTCAAGCCCAAATTCCAATTTAAGCATACGATGAATGGTTTTTGCATCAACTCCAGTAGCTTCGCTTAGCCGTTTTGCAGCCCTACCTGTTGGCGCACACAAACTGTACTTTATGTTTCTTGCCTCAAGCACATTTACAATACACTTAATAATGGTGGTTTTGCCAGTGCCGGGGCCGCCCGTAATAACGCTTATGCCCTCGTTTACGCTTTCAATTACCGCCGTTTTTTGACTTTCGTGCATGACAATGTTGTTAACCCGTTCAAATTCTTTAACATCGTTTTCGATATCGCCCAAATAAGTTTTTGCATTAGTAAGCAGTGTAATAAGGCGCATTGATATCGCTTTTTCTATCATAAAATTGTACGACAACATAATTATTTGTTTTTCATCTTTAGTAAGCACGACAATTTTGCCTTTAATTTCCATTTCTTCAAGCACATTTTTAAATAAATCGTACTCCTCTTTGTAATCAATTTGCAAAATTTCGCCCGACATGCGTATCAAGTTGTTTTGCGTCAAATAGGTGTGTCCGCTTTTTAACATATCTTGCTTTAAAGTGTGCACTATGCCCGCCGTAATTCTAAATTTGCTTTTGTTTTCTATGCCAGTTTTTTTGGCAATTTCATCTGCGATTATAAAGCCAATACCATCAATATCTTCTACTAATTGGTAAGGATTTTCCATAATAACTTCTTTAGTTCTTTCCTCGTAAACTTTATAAATTTTTAGCGCCAAATTTAAGGATAAATTGTAGCCCTGCAAAAAAATAATAACATCTTGCATTTTTTTTAAAGAAGTTATTGAGTTTGCAAGTTCGAAAGCTTTTTTTGCGTTTAAACCTTTAACATCGGCTAATTTGTGCGGTTGAAACTCAATAATAGAGAGTGTTTCCGACCCAAAATGGTCAACAATTTTTTCCGCTGTAACTGGGCCTATCCCCTTAAATAAATCGCTAGACAAATATCTTATTATAGCTTCTCTTGAGGTTGGGGGTTTTGTTTTAACATCGGTTGCGTTAAATTGCTCGCCATAGCGTGGGTTGGAAATAAATTTGCCATCAAGTTGCAATATTTGACCATCTAAAAGTGGCGGAAAGTTGCCAGTAACAGTAATTAATGTGCCATTACTGTCTAATTCTAACACGGTGTAACCGTTATCAGCATTGTAAAAAACAATATTTTCAACCCTTCCTTCTAAAATCATTTGATTAACTCTTATTCCTTTAGCCTTACTTCAACTTTTAAGTTAATTTTATGTTTAATTGCAACACGCTATTAAAGTTTTTTGTTTTATTAAGTTTTGCATTAAAATAAATTAAAAATGTAATTTTTATATTTTATTTTGCTAGGTTTATCCTTTAAATATTAATAATATTACAATTTTTGCTTTTAATTTACTTAATCAACTCATATTCTTTTAAAATATCTTCAACTTTATTTGTCTTTTCCCAAGGCATTTCTTCCTTGCCAAAGTGTCCGTAATTGCAAGTATCAACATATTTTACATCTCTCAAATTCAATTTTTCGATAATTGCGCTTGGGCGCATATCAAACACTTTTGCAATAATTTTATTTAGCGTTTCATCACTTGTTTTGCCCGTGCCAAATGTGTTTAATTGGATAGAAACTGGGTGCGCAACGCCAATTGCGTAAGAAATGTCAAGTTGACATCTGTCAACCAAACCACTAGCAACCAAATTTTTGCATATATATCTTGCCATATAGCATGCGCTTCTGTCCACTTTTGTTGGGTCTTTGCCACTAAAAGCGCCACCGCCGTGCGTGCAATATCCGCCGTAAGTGTCAACAATAATTTTCCTGCCAGTAACACCGCTGTCCCCTGCAGGCCCGCCAATAACAAACCTACCTGTTGGATTAATGTAATATTTTGTATTTTCATCAAGCAACTCTTTTGGCAATGCAACGCCAATAACATATTTTTTAATATCGCTTCTTAATTGTTCAATATCAACATCAGGATTGTGTTGAGTTGACACAACAACTGCGTTAATATGCGCTGGCTTTTCATCAATATATTCAACAGTAACTTGCGCTTTGCCATCTGGACGCAAATAATCCAATGTGCCGTCCTTTCTTACTTTTGTTAATTGTCTTGTTAGCTTATGCGCTAAATAGATAGGCATAGGCATATAGTTTGGGGTTTCGTTGGTTGCGCAACCAAACACCATACCTTGGTCGCCTGCGCCAATTTGGTCGTAATGGTCGCCACCGTTTTTTTCCTCAACGCTGTTGTCAACGCCTAATGCGATATCGCTTGATTGCTTGTCCAAGCGCACAATAACCTCACAAGTTTTGTTATCAAAACCATATTCTTTTTTTGTATAACCAATATCGGCGATTGCATCACGCACAATTTTTTCAACATCAACATTTTTAGCGTTAGAAGTAATTTCGCCAACAACTAAAACCAAACCTGTGCTACAACAAGTTTCGCAAGCAACTCTAGAAAATTTATCTTGCGCTAGCATCGCATCTAAAACAGAATCGGAGATTCTGTCGCAAACTTTGTCTGGGTGCCCTTCTGTTACACTTTCACTTGTAAAAACTCTTTTATTCATAAGTACTCCTAAAAAAAATAACACTATCTTTAAAGATAGTGTTATCCAAATTATTTTGTAAAAACTCTATCTTCCAAGATTTAACTTGCAGAATTTAGCACCTAATTTAATAGGTTGCTGTGTGTTCATAGTGTCTGTTCACTCCCACACTCAATATAGAATTATTTTAGATTATTCAAGGTCGCCTAAAATATCACCACTTATGTTGTCGATATGTTCGTTAGACTCAACTACAACATTCTTTTCCTCGTTAGCTGTTGTGATATAAATTTTGTTGTACATTTTCATACCAGTACCAGCAGGAATTAATTTGCCCAACAAAACGTTTTCGTTTAGTCCACGCAAGTAATCCACTTTGTTTTTGATTGCAGCTTCGGTTAAAACTTTTGCAGTTTCTTGGAAGGAAGCGGCAGACAAGAACGATTCAGTAGCTAAAGACGCTTTTGTAATACCTAATAATGTCCTCTTAGCGGTAGCAGGTTCGCCACCTTTTTCTAATGTTCTTTCGTTTTCTTCTTCGTAGGTAAAGATATCTACCAATTCGCCTGGCAACATTTTTGTTGAACCTTGAGATTCGATACGAACTTTACGCAACATTTGATGAACAATAACTTCGATGTGTTTATCACAAATTTCAACACCAGAAGAACGGTATGCAGATTGAACTTCTTTAATTAAGTAATCTTGAACGCCTGCAACGCCTCTTGTTCTTAAAATATCTTGAGGGTTAATAGAACCAACTGTAAGTGGGATACCTGGCTCAATCATATCATCATTTTTAACTAACAACTTAGCGGCGTAAACCTTGTAGTTTTTAGTTTCCTCTGCGCCAATTACGCTTACAATCCTGCTTTCCTCATCAATTTTAACTTTACCAGCAATATCCGAAATGGTTGCAACGCCCTTAGGGTTTCTTGCCTCGAACAATTCTTCTACACGTGGTAAACCTTGTGTAATATCTTCAGAAACAGCGACACCACCAGTATGGAAGGTTCTCATTGTTAACTGAGTGCCCGGCTCGCCAATTGATTGAGCTGCAATAATACCAACCGCTTCGCCAAGTTTAACTGGGTTAGAAGATGCCATATTTTTGCCGTAACATTTTGCGCATACGCCGTGCTTAGCTTTACAAGTTAAAATACTTCTTATTTTTACAGATTCCAAACCAGATTGGTCAATCTCATAGGCTTGGTCTTTTGTAATCATCATATCTTTTTTAACAATTATTTCGCCTGTTTTAGGGTTAACAATGTCGTCCATAGAGTATCTACCTTCAACTCTGTCGCCCAAATTTTCGATGTTTTTGATTGCTTTAACAACAAAACCTTTTGTATCTCCGCAATCTGGTTCGTTAATGATAACATCTTGAGAAACGTTAACCAATCTT
>JAVVTM010000029.1:0-11553 GCA_036653655.1 Clostridia bacterium
TACTTTTTTGGCAAAAAAGCCGTTTTGCGGTTGCTTGATATTATGTCGCTAAACAAATTGAATGTTTTTCATTGGCACTTAACTGATGACACTGGCTGGCGTATTGAAATTAAAAAATATCCACTTCTTACAGAAATAGGAAGCAAGCGTTCAAAATCGGGTATTCACGGGTGGAGCAGTGTGGACAACGACAACACACCACACAGTGGGTTTTATACCCAAGCGGATATTAAAGAAATTGTTGCCTACGCTTTAAGGCTTGGCATTGATGTTGTGCCGGAAATTGATATGCCGGGGCATTTTGCGGCAGCGTTTGCATCTTATAGCTACTTAGCTTGCCGTGATATTAAGGTGGAAGTGCCCTACTATTTTGGCGGTAAAGTGCCAACATCTCAAGGTATAAAAGATTGGAACAGAAGCGCTTGCATTGGCAAAAAAAGCACTTTTGATTTTATTTATAATGTCATTGATGAAGTTTCCGCTCTGTTTCCTTTTCCTTATTTTCATATTGGTGGCGATGAAGCTCCAAAAGATGAATGGAAAACTTGCCCAGATTGCAACGCTTTAATGAAAGAAAAGGGGCTAAGCGATGTTGACCAATTGCAGTGCTACTTTATTAATGAAATTGCAAAATATTTGAAGACAAAAAACAGAACGCTGATTGGCTGGAACGAGGTGCTTGAAGGCAATCTTTTGGACAATTCTGCGCTTGTGCAATATTGGACAGACCGCAAGGATAACGCCGTTAAAAAGCACTTAGCAAACGGTGGCAAGATACTTATTAGCAAACATAGATTTTTTTATTTTGACATGTGCTATTGTCAATATCCACTTAAAAACACCTATATGTTTAAACCATATTTTGATGGCATAAAAAAGAAATACGCATCACAAATTGTTGGCGTTGAGGGCGAAATGTGGACAGAATGGGTGCCAAATGTTTACAAGATGGATTTTCAATTGTTCCCTCGTGTACAAGCGCTTGCAGAAGTTAGCTGGAACAATAGCCACAAAAACTTTAAGGAGTTTTTAACACGATTAGAAAGCTACCACGACATTTTAGATAGCTTTAATGTAAACTACGCCACAACCGAAATTGCAACGCCTAAGGGTAAAGCCCACCGCTTGCGTGAGGTTACATTGTGGTATGGCTCAAATCAAGATAGCGAATTGAATAAAAATAATGAATTAAAAAAACTTAAGTAATTGCTACTTAAGTTTGTTGAGTGGTATCAAAGTTGAGTGTTATCAAATTTGATTAATTTTAATTTTGCATATTTTAATATTATTTTGCTCAAATTCAATTTTAACATAACGGGCATTTTCACAAACACAAACCTCTTTATTTTGTTTAAATATTGAGGTTTTATTTTGCGTTATTTTAACCCAATTTTGCTTATCCAACGAAGTGGAAATTGTAAAACTTGCTTTTGTAAATTTTGCTTTTGTTATAATCAAATTAAAAGCGTTGTAACAATGCTCCAAATCTAGCGTTATACTTGGTGCGTTGTCATTTTGCGCTGGCGCCCAAAACTTAAATTTACTGTTTGAGGTTACAACTTCGCTACTGCCAAAAACCAATTCGCTCGACACGGTTATTGGTCGATTTTCTATTAAATTTGCTTCAATATTTTTACTTACTCTTTTTTCAACCACTGCTTTTGGATAAATTATATTGTTGTTTTGCGCAGTTGTTTTGCCCAAAATTTGCAATGTTACACTGCCCGAAACCAAGCCCTCAGCGCTTGCGCAAATGGTTGTTTCGCCCGAAAAATATCCCCTAACTTCCATTGCGCACGCTCCGTTAAAACAATTTTTTAGGGGTTCACTAAACTCCATAGTTTTGCCCGTTGGCAAAATTGCGCCACCCGAAACAACCTCAAAAGTTATTTTGTAATGTCCGTTAACTCGCTCATTATTTGCGTTGTACACTTGCGCTATCAACATTGCATCTTCTGTGCCGTCATCTTTTATTGTCTGCCTATCTGCCCACAATTTTATGTGGTGCGCTTCGCCCGATATTGGCATTTTTGGAGGCGCAATACCCAACAATTTTTGTCGGTACGCAAACCAAGCGTTAAGTGGCAAACGATACAAATCTACAATGCCAAGATTGCCAATATCAGCAATGCTTCCGTGATGAAACCCACACCAAATACATCTGCCTGCTCGCCAATCAAAATAGTCATTGCTACCCGCTGTTTCGTACAAATCAAACTTGCCCGGCCTAAAGCTTGCTATACTGCCATATTCCGCCACCATATTTGGCTTTGGCGGATTTTTAAACAACACAGCGCCATCGCCATTGTATCCGGCAATATCGCCCAAAATATCCAATCCACCACGCTGAACTCCGCCTATTGCAACACTGCGTGAGCTGTCCAACTGATGCGAAAAATCTATCAATCTTTTGATTAGCGCCTTTGCATCATTCAAAACTTCCTTTTTGGAAAAGAAAATTTCGTTGCCAATACTCCAACAAATAATGCTTGGCGAATTGCGATTGGTTTTAATCATCTCTGCCATAGTTTGTTTTAAACTGTTTTCAAACATAGCGTAATGCTCTTTTTTGATAGGCATACAACTACTATCCCAATATCCATCGCCACCAAAACCGCCAATACCCCAAAACACGCCTTCGCTCCAAAACAACATTCCTCGCTTGTCGCATTCCTTTGCAAATTGGGTGTGGTGCGGATAGTGCGAACCTCTAATAAAATTGAAGCCACATTCCTTCATCATTTGCACATCTCGTGCAATACCGCTGTGCGTTACGGCGTCAGCCCAACCGCCGTGGTCTTGATGAACATTTGCGCCCTGCAATAAAAGCCTTTTGCCGTTTAAAAAAAAGCCTTTATCCTTATCCCAATTGACAAACCTAACGCCAAACTCCGTTTCTAAATTATCTTTGCCAACCTCGCTTAACAATGTGTATATCGTTGGGGTTTCTACACTCCACAAATCGCAGTTTGTAAGCGTAATTTTTTGTGTGGTAATATTTTCACAAACAACACTTTCAACGCTTGCTACAACAACATTTTTACTGTTTTTAACGCTACTTTTAAGGGTTAAACCTTGGCAATTTTCGGTTTCGGTTTCTATAACAACTTCAAAACAATTGTCTTTTAAAACATCGCTGTTTGCCTGCATTGTTTTACTTTCAATTTTGTTACATTTTACAAATGTGCCATACCAACTTATGTGCTGTTTTTCGTACAAAAGTATTTTAACATCACGGTAAACGCCACCATTAAAAGTGTGTTCGCCTGCCCGTGGCGCAAGGGTTGGCTTCCACAAATTGTTAACCCTTACAAACAAAAGATTGTCCCCCTCGACAACAAAACTTGTAACATCGCAAATAAAAGCAGTGTATCCACCCTCGTGCAATGCCACAAATTTGCCATTTACATAAATTTCTGCCACCTGAAAAACTGCGCCAAACTCCAAAATAATTTGCTTGCTTGCCATAGCTTTTGTTACTTGCAAATTTTTGAAATAGCAACCATAACCAACATAAAAATTGCTTTCGCCATAGTAAGGAATACCAAAACTGTGTGGCAAACCAATTGGATAATAACCTAAAATATCGTTACTTTGCAAGCTTGTTTTGTTGCAAAACACCGTGCGCAAATTATCCTCATCATTTAAATTTTCGCCAAATTTAAAAAACCAATCTTTGTTAATTATTGTTTGTTGCATTTGTCCTCCTAAAAATTTTAATGGCATATAAGGGATATAAAGCTTTTTGTATGGTTTTTTGTATCACTTTTTATTGTACTATTTATAATATTTGTTTTGCATTAATTTTGTTTGTATTGTGATATTTTGTATCTGTGTTTTTGTATTATTTTTTTGTTATCATATTTATTTAATATCTTTTTAACTTAATATCTCTTTAGCTTAATATCTCTTTAACTTTATATCTCTTTAGCTTAATATCTCTTTAGCTTAATATCTCTTTAACTTTATATCTTTTGCCAACAAGCAAAAAACAATCTTGCGATTGTTTTTTAATTTTGATGTGATGTTTTATTTTACTTGATAGTTCCAATTGTAAACAATATCCTTTATTTTTTTGCCAAGTTTTGTTGGATACCACTTTTTGCCAAGTTTAATATTTTCCTCACTTGCAGCGATATTTACTATTTTTAATTTTTCACAATCAAAAAACGCAAAAGTTCCTATTTCCTTAATGTTGCCATAAATAGTAACTTCCTTTAGTCCGCCATTTTTAGAAAAGGCATCTTTTCCAATAACTTCCAAATTTTTGGAAAAAACAACTTCTGACAAATAGCTTATCCTTAAAAATGAACATTCGCCCACAACCTTAACACTATCCGCCATAACAACTTTTTTAATTATGTTGTGATAAAAGGCGTTATCTCGCACAGTTTCAACGCCATCTGGGATAACAAATAAATCACGATACTTGTCGTAAGTTTTGTTGCCCTTAACATCAAGTACTGGTTTGCCTTTGTCATCAAAACACTCGTGTTCAGTAACTCCGTTTTGGATTGGGTTGCTAACTAATTCTTTGCCATCAATTGTATATAGCGTGCCATCTATCGCTTTAAAAAACTTGTTTTCGGGGTGCACTGTAAAGGTTTTTAACCCGTTATTGTTGTTTATTGAAAAAGGAGTAATTTCCTCAACATTTTTGCCAATAAACATTTCGGTTACATAAAGAGTGTTAACCACAGCGTAATCATCAAGTTTTACAACTGGCGCACCATCAATTTCATCAGGTATAACCACCTTTGTAACGCCCGTATTGTCGGTGTAGCCCTTTAAAATTGCTTTGCCATCTTGTATGTCATACTCAAAAATGCCCTCTTTAACTGTGCCATACTTTGCATAACAACCCGTTAGCGCAAGCGTTAACGACAAAATTACCAATAAAACTAATATAATACTTTTCTTTTTCATATTAAATGCCCTCCGTAATTTCTGCGCCATTTTGATTTTTGATTAGCTCATCGCTTTGTTGCGCCTCGCTATCGTTTAAGTTTTGCGCATTAATATCTGCTTCGGCAAAATTGGTTTGCTGGTAGGCGGTAACTACTGTTTCGCTAGGATTTGCGCCACCCTCGTTTGAACCTCCCTCTGTGTTGTCGCCACGGGTATCGCCATCAATAGTTTCGCCCGTTGCCGCTCGCAAATCATCTTGCATCTTTTTAATACATTCATCGTGCTTTTCACGGGTTAAATCGTAAAATATGAATGGTACCATTGTTGCTAAAATACTGCCAAAACTTAGCCAAATATGAATGTTAAATACATCGGCGATAATTTTTTGGTTGTACAAAACATCCCAATCTGAAGTAAAGCCAATGCGTGATAACAAGAATGGAGCTACATAACCTAAAATCATTGTTACTGGGTTTAGCAGCCAACTATAAATGCTAATCATATTGTCTGCTCGCTCGCCATATTTGCATTGATGATAATCCAACGCATCAGCGTTAAGCCCTGATGAAACGCCAGAATCGATAGGAGAAAGCAAGTTTTTAAGAAGTACGGCAAACATAAATAGCACCACGCTATTAATTTTTAATTGCAAGAAACATCAACAAAATTGTGCCAAGCGACAAACCTCTTGAGCCAATTAATATTGTTCGTTTTTGGTATTTTTTAATTAGCCAAGGCGTTAACAAGTTGCCAATTGTCATTGAAAGCACAACTATATTTGCGGCGAAACCATAAAACCACTCCATACGGATTGAATAAACAAACCACCACTGTAAAACGCTACCAAACATACCTACCCAACAGCCAACAACGCCTGCTAAGTGCGTAATCCAAAGGTATTTGTTTTGCAAAACATTTTTTGCGCCCTTCCAAAACTTAACTTTAGGGCGATATTCATCGTGGCGCTCAATAATCCTTTCCTTACAATGCATTGCAAAATAAGTGGTAATTACAACACCTGAAATGCTGAAAATTGGCACAAATATTTTGTATGTGGCAAGGCTTGTGAAACCGCCGGAAATGCCAATAAGCGCTGGGAAAAACATACCAATAACTGATGGAACTAAGCTTGTAATAATAGGGACAATAGAATACAACTTTTGGCGTTCTTGCGAATTTGGAGTCATAAAAGTTACCAAACCGCCCACGTTGTTAAAGTTGTTTAAAAAGAAATTCATTAAAGTAAACGCAAAATGCAAAACCACAAGTTTTGTTGCGTATTGCGCATTGCCAAGTGGCAAATAAGGGATAATTGACATTAAAATAGCAGCAGGGATACCGCATAAAACGATAAATGGTTTTAGCCTGCCGTGTTTTGCGCAAAATTTAACACGAATAAACCAAGTAATATAACTTGTAATAGCGTTAGTAAGCAAAATATTTGCAACAATTTGTGGCAAGGCGACCATACCTAAGGTTGGCACATTTTCAAACAAATTGACAGGCAAACAATAGAGGGCAATTGCCACAAAAATCTCTAATAAGTAAACTATATTTGCAAATATTTTAGTTTTTTTAGGCAAAACGCCGTGATTTTCGTAAATTAAAACACCAATCGGGTTCATAAACATCAAAACATAGGTCATTACAGTAGAAATTAATGTTATCTTGTAAAAATCCATAAATTGAAGGTTCATTATTGCGCCACAGAAATATGCCGCGCCAAAAGATAACCCTACTAAAACCGGCGAAACCATAAACATACCAACTTGCGCCATACCATAAGACGTCATTTCTTTTAATGAAAGATACTCGCCCTCTGGAGGCTTTTTCCAGTATTTTTTTGTGTAGATTACCGCCTTGTTTAATGTTTGCTTAATATTGATTTTCCCCATAATTGTACAAACCCCTTACTTAATAATTATAAAGTTGCATTATATTTTTTACATTTGATTGTCGTATTTTACGCTTGGTAATTTATGTTTTATTTGTAAACATTTTTGTTTAATTTGATTATCATATATTATATTTTGTGTTGTTAAATTTTTGTAAAGTCGTATTTAATTATTATAGCATAAGATTTACAAAATTAATAGTACAAAAATTATTTTTTTGTGTTAAATATAAAAAAACCCCAAGCATTTGCTTGAGATTTAATTAATTTTTGATTTTATTTGATTTTTATTCACTTTTTATTACTTAACGCTATTTTTTAGCTTTAACTTTTATTATTTAACACTATTTTTTAGCTGTTAACTTTCATTGTTTTTCGCTATTTTTAGATATATCTTTTTATTGCTTAACGCTATTTTTTAGCTATTAATTTTTGAATATCTTTAATTGTAAAACGCTTTGCCACAATAAAAGTGTCGTTGCATTTTGGCTTAAATTTGCCATAAGACATTGTTACAACATTGCCTTTGCTATCTATTGTTAAACCTGCGTAACCGGTGTCGGCATGCGCCTCAATTTGAGGGGCTTCTTGGTTTCTATCATAGATGTGCGCTAGTTTAATGACAAAATCGCCTTTGCCCTCTAGCCCTTTGTGCAAATTGTCGTAATCGCCAACCCACGCAAGCCACCCTCGAGAAAACCAATTAGATTTTTTACATTCTTTGCCTAAATACCAATCAATAGACCTAAAAGTTACAATAAGCTTGCCTGTAACAGGGTCGTACTCCGCCTTGTGCCTTTCGCCCGTTAACTCTCGTGATAAATTTTGTGGTTTACTCCACGTTTTGCCTTCATCTTTAGAAAAACAAACTTGCGAATATGACGCCTTGCCATTTGTCCTAAACAAAACTGCAAGCTCATCGCCTTTTGGCGAACGCACCACTTCTGGCTCGCAAAATTGCAATTTATTTTCTTCGGTGTGATACTCTGGTGGCAATAAAAGCGTTGGTTCGCTCCAAACCATATTGCCGTGAGAATCAAAAGAAAGTATGGTTTTGTGCACCTTAAAAGGATACTGCAAATGGAAAATACCCATCCATTTATCAACAAACTCGCCGTTTTCTTTAAGTTTTGTAAGGCTAGCCATTGCAACAACGGTTTCCCACTTGCCTGTTGGGGCAAAAAATTCTTTACGCTTTGCATTAGAACCATAAAAGTTTTCGTGCTCCGCCCAAACCTTGCCATCACACTTGCCACTGGCGTCTTTTGATACAGAATATGTAACATCAAAACCATTGCCCGAACCTCTGTTTAGCCAAGCAGGCCTTCCAGATATCATAACAAGTTTTTGTGTGCCATTGTTAAAATCTAACTTATAAATTGTTGGAGTTTCGATGGTGTTTTTAAAGCTTTCGGGTGTGTGCTTAAACCTTTCGCTCCAAGTTATTCCGCCATCAACACTTTCTTTAAGCGCAGTTTCGCCTTTGCCGTGTCCAAGCGGATAAGCCACAATAATTTTGCCACTATCCAAAAGAACGCTGTCTGGGTGCCCTAAATAAAAGGTTAAGCGATTTTCGCCTCTTGCGACAGGATAATCAACAGTAATATTATTGAACATATAAGCCAATTTGTCATCTTTGCAATTTTGTTTGCAATTTTCTGGCGATAAATCGACAATGTTCATATCATAAAACTTCTTTTTACTAAAAATACTAAACATCTTTCCTCCTAAAAACACTTTTTTTCTGTAATTATTGTTGCGCCAATAATACCCGCATCATTTTTAAGTTGCGCTTGTTTTATAACAATATTTGTTTTAACTTTTTGCAAAAATAATTGCCACCAAAATTCCGCCGTGTTAATTAGCCCACCGCCAATGACAATAATATCCACATTGTACAACTCTGCAAACATATCAACAATTTTTGCAAGGTCGGTTGTAAATTGATTGACAATAGCAATTATCAAATCGTTATTAATTTCATCGTTAAACAATTGATTGCAATCGCTAATTTTTACGCCAAATTTTTTTGCGGTAGCAATTAAACCAGTGGCAGAAATAAAACATTCCACACAGCCTATTTCGCCACAAGCGCAAGCCCTATTTTCTCGATTGTACTTTATATGCCCAAGCCTACTGCCCCTAAAGCCCTCGCCCATTAGCACTTTTTTGTCGATAGCAACCTCTCCGCCAACGCCCGTGCCCAAGGTTAACATCAACACATTGTTGTAGCCAACAGCTACGCCACAAAACATTTCGCCCACAAGCGCACACATTGCATCGTTCATAATAAATGTTGGAAGATTAAATTTTTGTTGCACATCTTTTGCCACATTTTGCCCAATATAGTTTGGCAAAACATTTGTGGCGTAAATTACTTCGCCCGTAAGTGGGTTGATATCTCCTGCGGAAGAAATGCCAATTTTGTCAACATCACCGCACTTTAACAGTTCCTCAACAACCTTAAAGATTGCCTCCTTTAGGCTTTCAAACCCTCGTGATATATCGGTACAAGTTTTAAACCGTTTAACAATCTGCCCGTTATCAACCAAGCCACCTTTGATGCTCGTGCCTCCAATATCAATGCCAATCTGCATTTACTTTTCCTCCATAACCTTTACAAAACGCTTAGTAATGTCAAAAGGCCTTGTGATTGCCGTGCCAATTACAACAGAATATACGCCACACTCCAGCACTTTTTTAAGTTGTCCCACTTCCCAAATGCCACCCTCTGCAATAACTTTAGCCTTAACATTTTTAACCAAATCACGCACAAAATCGTAATCGGGTATGCTAATGCCCTTTGTTTCGGCTGTGTAGCCACGCAATGTGCAACCAATGTAATCAAACCCAAGTTTATCGGCGTTTAGCGCCTCATCCATTGTTGCAATATCTGCCATAAGTTCTGTTTCCGGCTTTATTTTGCGTGCAAAAGCAACCAAATCTGCCAAGTTTTCGCCGTTAGGGCGTGGGCGCAATGTTGCATCAAGCGCAATAACATCTGCCTTAGTTTGCAACAATAATGCCTCTAGTTCCTCTCTTGTTGGCGTAATGCGCACATCAAAATTAGGAAAATCTTTTTTAATAATCGCTATTGTAGGCACATCAACCGTGCTTTTAATGCTGTTAACATCACTAACAGAGTTTGCCCTAATACCGCTTGCCCCGCCTTCTACCGCGCATTTTGCCATAAGATGCATTATGTTGTACCCGTGCAAAACTTCGCCTTCAACGGCTTGACAACTAACTATTAAACCACCTTTTTTTAAACTAGCCATACTACCCTCTTTATTACAATTTGTTTTGTCTTAATTTTATTTTAATGGCGCAAACATTTTAACTTTTGCCCTGCGCCCTTTGATATTAAATTGCACACCGCTTTATATAAATCTGCTTTAATAAAAGGCTTTAACATCAATTTAATTTACAAAACACTTAGTTTCCCTTACTTTTTTAAACTGTTTGCAATTTCTTTTGCAAGCTTGTCGCCCTCTGCGCTAACTGGCAAAAATGGCTTTCTGCAGTTGCCCATTGGGATACCTAGATATGTTAAAATTTGTTTTTCCATTGCAAAAACGCCAAAAGGAATAATTGCCTCAATAATCCTATTAACCTTTGTTTGAACCGCTTGCGCAGCCTTAATATCGCCCTTGTTAAAGTTGTTATAAATATCCAATATCATCGGAGCTAAAAAGTTGTAAGTACTGCCAATACCGCCATCTGCGCCCATAGATAACCCTGCAATTAACATTTCATCAAAGCCGTTAAATACGGTAAGTGGCTTTTTAAGGTGCTTGAACATTTCCAACTCAAACAAGTTTTGAGAGGTGTGTTTAACGCCAATTAATTTTTCGTTATCAATTAAATCGCCAACCAACTCTAACATACCGTTAAAGCCGTTGCCACAAGGAAAATTGTAAATAATTAATGGCAACTTTGAAGAATTGATAATATCAATATAGTACCCCTTAATCGCTTCCTTAGAAAAGCTATAATAAAATGGAGCTACTGCGCTAATTGCATCATAACCACAATCTTCTGCAACTTTTGCCATTCGGATTGCGCTATCTGTGCTGATATTGCCAATGTGCGCAATCAATGTGCATCTATCTTTAGCGATTTTTTTAGTAAAACGCAAAATGTCAATGCGTTCTTCCTCGCTCATTAGCATACTTTCGCCCGTGCTACCGCAAACATACATACCTGTTAAACCGTTATCAATATTGTAATTGATAAGCTTTTCTAATGAAGAATAATTAATTTGATTATCTTCAGTAAATGGAGTTAATAATGCGGCGTAAACGCCTTTAAAATTTTTCATTTTTTATACCTCTAAGTTTTTAATTTTATTTATAAATATATTATACCCTACAATAAAGATTTTTGCAATTTTATTTTAGCAAACAAAACAGCTTTTGTTTAAAAGCTGTTTATTAAAACGGATATTATTAAATTTTAATATTATTGCATTTGTAAACGCTGCTATCTTTGCTATAACTTTTGCTAATGCTACTGCAATATAAATACTAATTATATTTGCTAGTATTTAATACTTTGTAAATATATCATATTTGTAAACGCTGTTTTCTTGATATGTTATTGTACAATTATTGGCGCTCCTAATGTTATTGCAATCTTCAAATTTTCATTGCCTCGCAAAATATTAAGATAAACAACTTCGCCCTCTTTAAACCACAAGCTATAATCCGTAACAACAAATTCTCTATCTATCGCAATCAATTTAGATTTAT
>JAVVTM010000030.1:0-11499 GCA_036653655.1 Clostridia bacterium
CCACTCATATTACTTATATTTGTTGCGTTTGTTGTGTTTTTACTTTGTGCATTATCTGTTGCGTTTTGCACACTGTTTTTTACATTGTCAGCGTTTGACATCACAACACTCATTGCATTTCTCCAAGGTCGTTCATTGCAATGGCTAAGGCTGTTATTGAGGCTGTTTCGCACCGTAAAATGCGTTTGCCCAATGTAACGCTAAAAGCGCCGTTTATCTTTAAAATTTCCACTTCCTCCGGGCAAAACCCACCCTCGCTGCCAATTACAACAGCAACCCTTGCGCCTGCCTTTTTCAATATTTGGCTAAGCGTTAATCTTTTTTCATCTTCATAACAAACAATTTGCGTATCATAAGTTTTTAAATTTTCGGCGCACTGTTTGAATGTTAAAAGCCCTTGCGTAACTGGCACAAAACTTCTGCCACATTGTTTGCAAGCTTCCACACAAATTTTTTGCAATCTTGACAAATTGAACTTGGTTTCCGCCACATTTTTGCTGTTAAAAAACACAATTTCACTAACGCCCAATTCCACAGCTTTTTGCACAATCAAATCCATTTTGTCGCCCTTTGGCAACGCTTGAAAAAGTGTTATGTAATGCTTTGTTTTACAGTTGTTGGCTTCTTTTTTTGTAATTTTTAAAACTGCGCTGTCTTTTTCAATTTTTTCTACTTTGCAATAATAATCCAAATCATCTCCACAACAAACAATGGCGTTAAAGCCAACTTTGTACCTTAAAACCTTTGTTAAATGATAAAATTCATCGCCGTGAAGATTAACCTTGTCATCAAAAAAATCTTCTTTATTCGCAAAAAATCGTTTAATTTCCATTATAAATTAGGTGTAAAGCGCACCATTCTCCTTCATTAATTTCTTTTTTCAACACAAACCCTCTTTGCTCATAAGCGGTTTTGACTTGTTGTTTGTAGGCTTTAATAATGCCTGATAAAATCATATCTCCGCCCACTTTTAAAAACTTGTAAAGATTGTTTGACAACGCAATTAAAATATCTGCCGTGATGTTTGCTATAATCACATCTGCAACCAAATTAGCTTTATCTAGTAAATTTGCCTGCTCGATAACTGCATTTGTAATGCCATTTAGTTGCGCATTTTGCTTTGCGCTTTTGATGGCTTCCTCATCAATATCATACATATTGCACGCCTTAGCTCCAGCTTTTAGGCTTGCAATGCCCAAAATGCCACTGCCCGTGCCAACATCAATTACAAATTTGCCATGCATATCAATGCTATCTATAATTTGCAAGCACATTCTTGTGCTCTCGTGCGAGCCAGTGCCAAACGCCATCCCCGGGTTGATTTTTACAATAATATCTTTGTTTTTAGGCGGATAATTTATCCACTGAGGCACAACAACAAAATTGCCAATTTGCATTGGTTGGTAAAACTTTTTCCAATTTTCTAACCATTCGGTGTCATCAACTTCAGAAACCAAAATTTCTAGGCTTCCAAAACTGCCCTTTAACAAATTTATTTGCTCAAAAATGGTGTGATAAATCGCCTCAAAATTTTCAAATTTGTAATAGCCTTTAACCAAAACTTCCTCAGTACGCTCAAGCAAATGTTCCTCAACATAATCCCAAATAATGTCGCTTTTTAGCACATCTGTTAAATCTTCTGTATCAATAATGCTAACGCCTTCACTGCCTGCGGTGTACAAAACATCGGCTACAAGCTCACTTCCTGCGGTGTTTGTTTTAACAATTAATTCTTTCCACAACATTTTATTACCTCAAACATATTGTAACATTTTAACGCCGTTTAAGCAATTAAATATGTTGCAAATTAAGATAATATTTTGCTTTTGATTTGCGTGTGATTTTTAATCATTATTGCAAAATTTTGCCAAAACAAAAAAGCCTCGCTAATTTTGCTAGCAAGGCTTTAATTTGTTAAATTGTATTTAATTAATAACTATTAGCTAAAACGCTTTATATTTAATATTAAATATTTTTATCTTGATATTCTTCTATCTTGATATTTGATATTTTATTGTTAATAGTGTTTCAAATAATTATGAATTAAATTTTTTAGATTTAGGATTTTGTGAGTTAGATAAAGTTTCCTCAAAATTGCTCAACATTTCCTTTTGTTTTTTGTTTAGTCCTTTTGGGGTTTCCACAACGACAGTAACATACAAATCGCCGTAAGCCTCTTTTTTAAGGTATTTAACGCCCTTGCCTTTTAGCCTAAACACTGTGCCTGTTTGTGTGCCTTCAGAAATAGAATAGCACACATTTTCGGCAAGAGTTGGCACTTCCAATTTGCAACCGCAAGCAGCCTCAGCAAAAGTAATTGCCACTTCCAAATATAAATCATAGCCTTTACGCTTAAACAATTGATGGTTTGCAACATTGATAATAACAATCAAATTGCCCTTTGCGCCACCGTTTTTGCCTGAATTGCCCTCGTTGTAATAGGTCATCATTTGGTTGGTATCAACGCCAGCAGGGACAGTAACTTTTAATGTGCGTGTCATACGGGTATAGCCCAAGCCCTTGCAAGTTTTACATTTGTTAATAATGCGCTTGCCTTTGCCTCCGCAATGTGGGCAAGGCCTTGAAACAGTTTGCGCGCCAAAAATGGTTTGGGTAACTTGCCTTAAAGTGCCAGTGCCGTTACAGTACGAGCATTTTTCAAAACTAGAACCCGACTCTGCGCCAGTGCCATTACAATCTTTACACGCCTCATCACGGCTAAATGAGATTTCTTTTTCACACCCAAACGCAGCCTCCTCAAAAGAAAGGTTTAGTTGTAAAGTAATATCATCGCCATCAACTCTAGCATCAGCAGAATTTCTGCCTCTGCCACTAAAGCCACTAAAAATATCGTTTATAATATCATCAAATCCGCCACCGCCAAAGCCTCCGCCACTAAAGCCTCCAAAGCCACCGCCGCCATTAAAACTTGCGCCGTTTTCATCGCCATATTGGTCGTAATTGCTACGCTTTTCTGGGTTTGAAAGCACATCATATGCGTGGTTAATTTCTTTAAATTTATCTTCAGCCTGTTTTTTTTCAGCGTCTGGTTGTCCCGAAAACTTGTCTGGATGATACTTTTTTGCTTGATTTCGGTAAGCAGTTTTCAATTCTTGTTCGGTAGCGTTTTTATTTACCCCCAACAAGTCGTAATAATCTTTTGCCATATCTCTCCTTTACAAGCTATTATTTTATATCAGGGTCTGCATCTATTATGGTATCATCATCTTTGTTATCTGGGTTAGGGTTGGCATTTTCGCCGTTTGCTTGAGCTTGGGCTTGCGCTTCTTGATACATTTTAGTAAAAATTGGAGCGGTTGCCGTTGACATAGTTTCAATAGCCTTTCTTATAACTTCAGCGTCTTCGCAAGCGATATCTTTTTTAGCTTGTTCTAGCGCATCTTCAACAGTTTTCTTTTCTTCAGCGCTAATTTTATCGCCACTTTCTTTAATAAATTTTTCTGTTGCAAAAACCATTTGGTCAGCTTCGTTTTTAGCGTCAATAATATCCTTTCTCTTTTTATCTTCCTCTGCATATTTTTCTGCTTCTTTAACGGCTTGGTCGATATCTTTATCGCTCAAGTTAGAAGAAGAAGTAATTGTTACGCTTTGAGATTTTTTAGTAGCTTTATCAACTGCTTTAACATTTACAATGCCGTTTGCATCAATATCAAAAACAACTTCAATCTGAGGGATACCACGAGGAGATGGAGCAATGCCATCAAGTTGGAAACGCCCTAAAGTTTTGTTGCCACTAGCCATTTGTCTTTCGCCTTGTAAAACGTGGATATCAACAGAAGTTTGGTTGTCGGCTGCGGTTGAGAACACTTGAGATTTGCTTGTTGGGATTGTAGTGTTACGCTCAATTAATTTTGTAAATACGCCACCTAAAGTTTCAATACCTAATGAAAGTGGTGTAACATCAAGCAATAGTACATCTTTAACATCGCCAGCAAGAACGCCACCTTGAATGGCTGCGCCAATAGCTACACACTCATCTGGGTTGATACCTTTGTAAGGTTCTTTGCCTGTGTTTGCCTTTACAGCGTCAACAACGGCAGGTATACGAGTAGAACCGCCAACTAAAATAACTTTTGCAATATCGTTATTAGATAACCCTGCGTCGTTAATTGCTTGGCGCAATGGTTTAATTGTGCTTTCAACTAAGTCTGCGGTAAGATTGTCAAATTTTGCACGGGTTAAATCCATATCAATGTGCTTAGGACCATCAGAACCCATTGTGATAAATGGCAAATTAATGTTTGTTTTGGTAACGCCAGACAATTCTATTTTAGCTTTTTCGGCAGCCTCTTTAACACGTTGCAATGCAACTTTATCTGTTGCCAAATTGATGCCTTCTTTTGTTTTAAAATCTGCCAAAATGTAATCAATAACTCTTTTATCAAAATCATCGCCACCAAGTTTGTTGTTGCCACTTGTTGCCAAAACTTCAAAAACGCCATCGCCCAATTCAAGAATGGATACATCAAATGTGCCACCGCCTAAATCGTAAATTAAAATCTTTTGGCTTTTGTTTTCATCTTTGTCCAAACCATAAGCAAGCGCTGCCGCTGTTGGCTCGTTGATAATACGCAAAACTTCTAGCCCTGCAATTTTGCCAGCATCTTTTGTCGCTTGGCGTTGCGCATCGCTAAAATATGCGGGTACAGTAATAACCGCTTGAGTTACCTTTTCGCCCAAATAAGCTTCTGCATCGCTTTTCAATTTTGCCAATATCATTGCAGAAATTTCTTGAGGGCTGTAAATTTTGCCATCAATATTAACTTTATGGTCAGTGCCCATCTCTCTTTTAATTGAACTTATTGTTTTATCTGGATTTGCAATAGCTTGACGCTTTGCAACTTGACCTACTAATCTTTCGCCATCTTTAGAAAAACCAACGATTGATGGAGTTGTTCTATTTCCTTCAGGATTAGCAATAACTGTTGCTTCTCCTCCTTCCATAACTGCTACACAAGAATTTGTTGTACCTAAATCGATACCAATTATTTTTCCCATTTTTATATCTCCTTAATGTTTTTTTTGTATTGTTTTTTTGTTTATTTTTTGCAACTTATTTGTAGTTGCTTTTTGCTTTTGTTTTTTGCTACATATATTGATTAAATATTAATCTGCCACTTTTACCATAGCGTATCTTAATATTTTGTCGCCCAATTGATAACCTTTTTGAAACACTTCCACAACTTTGCCACTGTTTTCAGCATCTTCGCACTTCATTACTGCGTTGTGCAAATTAGGGTTAAAAACTTGGTTAATGGCGGGTATTTCTTTAACGCCCAACTTGTTTAAAATTTCTTCAAACTGCCTTTTTACAAGCAATATTCCCTCTTGCTCCTTTTCGCTTACAACAATTTTTTCTGCTCGGTCAAAAGAATCTAAAACGGGAAATAACGCTTGAATTACATCAAATTTGCCCTCTGAATACATATCTGCCGAAATACTTTTATTCCTTTTTTTAAAGTTTTCAAAATCAGCTTGCAATCTTAATGTAAAATTTTTGTTTTGCTCATATTCCTCATTAAGAGAGTTATATTTTTGTTGCCATTCATCAACTTTTTTAGGCCTTTTTTTTATAGGTGGGGTTTCAAATTCTACAACCTTTTCTTCTGTTTCTAAAACCTCTTTTTGTTCATCCATTTGCTACTCCTTATTTTTGTAATCCATATTTCTTTTTTGTAATCTATATTGTTTTGTAATTAACATTGTTTATGTTTTGCTGTTTGTAATATTTATTGTCTATGTTTTGCTGTTTGTAATATTTATTGTCTATGTTTTGCTGTTTTGTAAATTGTAATTTTTTTATGTTTTTATTATTTTGTAATCTATATTGTTTATGTTTTGCTGTTTTGTAAATTGTAATTTTTTTATTTTTTATTTAAATTGTCATCTTTTAGAGTATAAACGGTTTTGCTAACTTGGTTTAACACTTTAATAACTTTTTTGTAATCCATTCGTTCTGGGCCAATAACGCCTGCGTGCCCAATTTCTTTGCCGTTAATGCTGTATTTTGCTGTTACTATCGCCATGTTATTTAATTCTTTACTGCACTCTTTGCCAATTTTAATGCTAAATTCGATGTCATCATCTTCATCAATAATAGAGCGCAACTTTTGATTATCTTCAATCACGGACAAAAAGTTTTTAATGTTATCAACACTGTCATATTCTGGATAGTTAAAAATGTTGTTTTTGCCATCTAAATAAACTTGCTTGCCTGTGTTTTGTTGCATATTTTTTAAAACTTCCAAAACCTCGCTAAACAAATTGTTTAAGCAATCAATTTCGTTGTTTATAAGCTCCTCAACATTGCTAACCTCGCTAAATTTTTTGCCAGCGAAAATGTCGTTAAGCATTTTATTTGCGGTTTGCAAATGGTTTTCAGTAATGCCTACGGGCAAATCTAACACGCTATCCTTGTAGATATCGTTGTCGGTTACAACCACCAACAACGCTTTAGTTTCGTTAATTTGCAACATTTTAATGCTTTCAAATGTAATATCTTCGCCTTTATTAAGCAAAATTACACTTGTATAATTTGTAACATCACTAATAATTTTTGCTGTTTCTCTAACAATTTCTTCAATCTTTTTAACTTGATTGCTAAAGTTTTTATCAAGAGTTTTTAAATCTTGTGTGTCAACTTTTTCTTGCATAAGGCTGTTGACATAAAGCATATATCCCTTTGATGATGGCACTCTGCCTGCGGAAATGTGCGGTTGCAACAAGTAGCCCATATCTTCCAAATTGGCAAGCTCGCTACGAATAGTTGCGCTACTTATTTCGGGTAGGTAGCTATTTTTGATATCATTGCTACTTACCGGCACAGCGGTATCAATGTAGCTATCAACCAACGCCTGTAAAATCTTCTTTTTTCTTTCAGATAGTTCTTCCAATTAGCAACCTCCTTGTTAGACTGTTAGCACTCAACCTGCTCGACTGCTAATACTTTACCACTAATTATATTCAATTGTCAATAGTCTATGCTAAAGTTTTTTATTTTTTTTGTAAATTTTTTGTAAACACAAAAAAACCGCATTAGCGGTTGGATAAACTCTGTTAATTTTAAATTTTTAATAGTTACAATCGTAATAAATTACAAAAGTTTGTAAAATAACTAAGAACATATGAGTTTATAAAATAACTAAGAACATACAAGCTTATAAAATAACTAAGAACTTATAAATTCATAAAATAATAGAACATATAAGTTTGTAAAATAATTAAGAATATATAAATTTGTAAAATAATTAGAACATACAAACATTTGTGTTAGCAAATAAAATCGCAAATTATGGTGTTGGAAACATTAAAATAATTTTCGCAAATGCTAATAAAATTGTTTTCAATTTGAATATAATTTTTATTTTTATCAATAGCCTTGGCGTATTTGTCAATAAAATTTGTATTAAACTGCTTATTAAATTTTAAAATATCAAGCCCCTTTTCCAGCCTTAAAGCAAGCATAATTGCCTCGTTCATTTTGTCGGTTGGGGTTAAAATTTCTTCGGTAATTTGTGGCAATTTGTCTGCGTTAATGGCGCAAATATATTTGGTAATATCTTCGTTATTATAATATCTAATATCCTTAACCAAACTGTGGCTTGCAACGCCAAAACCATAATAATCGCTACATTGCCAATAGCCCAAATTGTGCAAACATTCCTTGCCCTCTTTAGCAAAATTGCTAATTTCGTATCGGTTAATATTGTATTTTTGCAATGTTTTGCGCGCCAAATCGTACATATCACAAGTTTCATCTTCGCTTGGCAAGGTTATCAAATTTTGTTGCGTTTTTTTATATAATTTAGTGCCTGCCTCAAGTTGCAATGAGTAGCACGAAAAATGTTCCACGCCCAATCCTGCAAATGTATCAATAAAATCAACTATATCCGCCTTTGATTGATACGGCAAACCCAACATCAAATCAACGTTAACATCAAAATTTTTTACAAGTTTTTGCACTGCGCAAATTGCCTCTTTTGCTGTGTGCAAGCGGTTTATCGCTTTGAGTGTTTTATCATTGAGGCTTTGCACGCCAACACTCACACGGGTTACGCCAATATTTTTAAATTCTTGCGCCTTTTGCAAAACGCTTTCGGGGTTGCCTTCAACTGTAAACTCACGCAAGTTAAGATTAAAATTTTGCGCCAAACACTCAAAAATTTGCGTTAATCCGCCGTCAAACAAGCAAGTTGGTGTGCCTCCGCCAATAAATAAAGTGTCTATGTTGTCTTTAATCGACACCATAGACATCTCCTTTTTTAACGCATTAACATAGTCTTTTTGCGTTGACAAATTGCAACCGCTAACAAAAGCGCAATAATCGCACCGCTCCCTGCAATAGGGAATATGAATGTAAATACCGCTCATTTTTCTCCTCTTGCTGTTTATTTGACATTTTTTTCTGTTCAATATTTTTTGCTAAACATTTAGTATTTTGTTAAAATTTGTTTTATTTATAGTTTTTAACAACAAAGCCTCTTGCTGTTTATTTTATTTATCAAATTTTAAAATGCTCATAAATGCCTCGCTTGGCACTTCGACACTACCCACTTGACGCATACGCTTTTTGCCTTCTTTTTGCTTTTCTAACAATTTCTTTTTACGGGTAATATCACCGCCATAGCACTTTGCTAAAACATCTTTTCGCATTGCCTTAACGGTTTCCCTTGCGATAACTTTGCCACCAATTGCTGCTTGGATTGGCACTTCAAACATTTGCTTTGGTATAACATCTTTCAATTTTTCCGCAATGCCTCTGCCACGAGCGTAAGCCTTATCTCTGTGCACAATAATGCTTAAGGCATCACAAATTTCATTATTTAACAATATATCTAGCTTAACCAAATCGCTACGCTTGTACCCTGCAATTTCGTAATCAAAACTTGCGTAGCCTTTTGTGCGTGATTTAAGATTGTCAAAAAAATCGTAAACAATTTCATTTAGTGGCATTTCATAATTAATTTTAACACGAGATTTGTCAACATACGCCAAATCAATAAATACGCCACGCTTGTCTTGGCACAACTCCATAATACTGCCAACATATTCTGGTGGCGTATAAATAAATGCCTTAACAATTGGCTCTTGCATAAAATCAATAGCGCTTGATGGTGGCAAATTTGACGGGTTAGACACCATAACTTCTGTGCCATCGGTTTTGTTAACCTTGTATGATACGCTTGGAGCGGTGGTAATTAAATTTAAATTAAATTCTCGCTCTATCCGCTCTTGGATAATTTCCATATGCAACAAGCCCAAAAAACCACATCTAAAGCCAAAGCCCAACGCTTGGCTAACTTCTGGCTCAAACATCAAGCTTGCATCGTTCAATTTCAATTTTTCTAAAGCGTCTTTAAGCTCTAGATATTTATCGCCCTCAACAGGATAAACACCGCTAAACACCATTGGCGAAACCTTTTTGTAGCCGGGTAACGCAACTTTGCAAGGGGTTTCTGCGTGGGTAATAGTATCGCCCACTTGAGTATCGCAAACATTTTTAATACTTGCGCACAAGTAGCCCACATCGCCTGCCACAAGCTTTTTTGTTGGCAACATATTAGGTGTAAAATAGCCAACTTCCGTAACGTCAAAACACTTGCCAGATGCAAACATCTTAATCCTATCACCAACGGAAACAGTACCCTCTTTAACCCTAATGACACTAATTGCGCCCTTATAAGAATCGTAAACCGAATCAAAAATCAACGCTTGTAGAGGGTTGCTATCCTCTCCTTTTGGAGGTGGCAATTTTTCTACAATATCACGCAAAACTTGCTCAATATTTGTGCCCTCTTTTGCAGAAACTAGCGGACAATCTTCAGCGTCTAAGCCAATAACCTCCTCAATTTCTAGCTTAACTTCTTCTGGGCGAGCAGAAGGCAAATCAATTTTGTTAATAACAGGGATAATTTCCAAATTGTTATCTAGCGCCAAATAAACGTTTGTTAAAGTTTGCGCCTCAATGCCTTGAGATGCATCAACAATCAAAATTGCCCCTTCGCATGCCGCAAGCGACCTACTTACTTCATAAGTAAAATCCACGTGCCCCGGCGTGTCAATCAAATTAAAAATATATTCCTCTCCCTTGTAAGTATATTTCATTCTTACAGGGGTTAATTTAATAGTAATACCTCTTTCTCGTTCTATATCCATACTATCTAGTAATTGGTTTTGCGCATCACGCTCTGCCACCGTTTCAGTAAACTCCATAATCCTATCCGCTAGTGTGCTTTTACCGTGGTCGATGTGCGCTACAATACAAAAATCTCGCATATTACTTTTGTTCATACAATTTCTCCTTGCAACACAATTATATATAAATTTAAAGTTTTATGCAATTAATTTACAATACAAAAAAAATATATTATAATATAGTCAAGGTGATTATATGAATATTGATAAAACTTTACACAATTTGCAAACCCGTGGCTTCAAAACTAATTACTTAAAAAATGAGCAAGAAGCCCTTGATTATATTAAAAAACTAATTCCCACTTCAGCTAGCGTTGGCTTTGGTGGCAGTATGACCGTTGTTGATTTAAATTTGCACAATATATTAAACGAGCGTGGCAACACTGTCTACCACACGGCAATTAATCCAAACAATTTGCCAAATACTCAGCTTTACAAGCTTTCTTACAGCGCCGATTGGTTTGTTACATCTTGCAACGCCTTAACCGAAACGGGGGAACTAATTTACATTGATGGCAACGCAAACCGCATTGGAAATGTTGTAAATGGAGCGCCAAATGTTGTTGTGGTGGCTGGCATTAACAAAATTACGCCAGATATTGCAAGCGGTATTGATAGAGTGCGCAATGTTGCATCTCCCCTTAATGCGCGCAGGTTAAAGCGCAACACGCCTTGCGCAACATTAAACAAATGCACTTTTTGCAACAGCCCCGATTGTATGTGCAACGCAACGCTAATTTTACATCACCCAACAGCTCGGCGCAACTTTTATATTGTCTTAGTTGACAAAAGCTTGGGATATTAAAACGCTAAAAATATTTCTAATATTAAAACGCTAAAATAATTAACAAACACAAATATATGATATTAGCATAACAAACACAAATATATGATATTAGCAAAAATAAAATAAAATGAGCTAAACTTTTAGGAGGAAATTATGAAAGACAAAGCTTGGATGACACAAGTTCCTTTTGCGCACCGTGGGTTGCACAACAACGAAGGCGAAAATGTTGAAAACTCTATGCTAGCGTTTAAGCTTGCCATCGAAAAGGGTTACGGCATTGAATTTGACGTGCACATAACCGCCGACAAAAAGTTGGTTGTACATCATGACGACCATTTGTATCGCTTATGTGGCGATAAACGCTTTATCAAAAATATGGCTCTTGCCGACATTCAAGGTTGCAAATTGCTAAAAACGCAACAAACTATTCCTCAATTTTATGAGGTTTTAGATTTAATTGCAGGAAAGGCAAATTTGGTTATCGAATTAAAAGGTAT
>JAVVTM010000031.1:0-11428 GCA_036653655.1 Clostridia bacterium
CAATTAACAAAAGTGGCGACATCTTTTTAAACTTTTTGGATGTAATAAAAATTAATGCAGAAATAATTAAGCAAATATAATCGAAGTTAATAATGCTAAATCTTAGGTTAGAATCTCTTTTTATACAATTGATAAAAACATCAATAAATGCCACGCCAATCAAAGCAACCACGGTAGAATTTACGCCGTGAAGCGCATTTTTGACAATTTTTAAGTTCATTAATTTTGTAAAAACGGCTGCGATAAGCAAAATAATAATAAAACACGGCAAAACCACGCCGAGTGTTGCGCACAATGCGCCAAAAACGCCCCCTTGATTAAAGCCTACAAATGTTGCGATATTAATGGCAAAAGGCCCGGGAGTGGATTCACTAATTGCGATAAATTCAATAATTTCATTAAGCGCCAAATAGCCACGGCTGGTAACTTCATCAGTAATTAACGGTATCATTGCATAACCGCCACCGATAGTAAAAAGCCCAATTTTAAAGAAAAGGAAAAATAATTGCAAATAAATCATTTTTTATCCTCCTCATCAAAATTTGCCCTAAGCTCTTTAGAATATTCTTTATAATAAACTTCATCTTCGGCAGTTTTATCATTTACATCTAAATTTTTGATAGTTTTTTCGTTAATATTAATATTTTCAGCGATTTTTTCGTTAACACTAATATCTTTATTATTTTTTTCGTTAACATCTAAATTTTCGGCAATTCTAACAATTTTTGAGTAATTAAAGTTTTTATTAAAATTATTATTTGCGCAATTTTCTTTTAGATTTTTAGCGTTATTTGCGAAATTGTCTTTTAAATTTTTAGCGTTATTTTCGTTGCTGCTAACATCATTAGTTGGCGCAAACAAAAGTTTTTCCGCTTTTAAGTTTTTTTCATAATTAATCCTTTGAAAAATTGCAGACAAAACGACACTAATAATGCCAGACGCTAAAATTATATAAATCACATCAATCTCTGTAAACATCGCTACTAAAAAACTGCATGCAAAAATTAAAATTGAAAGAAATTTTTTGTCCATTTTTTTAAAGAAATTGTAAAAGGCGTTAAAAATCAAAACAACAACGCAAGCGCTAATGCCCTTTAATGCATAAGCAATGATAATATTTTGTTTAAACTGGTTTAAAAACAGCGAAATTAAAATAATACAAATGAAAGAAGGGATAACCAAGCCCAATGTTGCCACTAAAGCGCCACTAAACTTGCCGATTTTGTAGCCTATAAATGTTGACATATTAACAGAAATTGCGCCCGGTGTTGATTCTGCAATGGAAATCATATTAATCATTTCTTCATCAGAAATATATTTTTTCTTTTCGACAAACATTTTTTGCATAACAGAAATCATAGCGTAACCTGCGCCAAAAGTTAGCGCGCCAATTTTAAAAAATGTAAAAAACAAATCTAACAACTTTTTAAATTTACTCATATAACGATTATATAATCTAACGCCGTTAAAGTCAAACAAATATATTATTGCAAGCAAATAAATATAAATATGTTGCAAGCCTATGAATTTATTGCAAACAAAAATATTTTGCAAGCCAACAAATAAAAATCAATTATATTTGTCAAGCACAAATGAAAAAAGGCGACATAAAATAAAACCGCACAAACGAAAAAGGCAACATTGAAATAAAAACAAATGAAAGACCATACAAATAAATAACAAATGAATGTATAACAAATAAATGAATTACAAATAAATGAAAAAACCCACATTATTACTAATGTGAGTTTTCTCTTTCCAACTTAAAAAACTATTTTCCTAAACATTAATTTAACCACAACAACACTTAAAGCGTTATTGCGCAAAATATTGTTTTTTTACATTTGTCAACCACTTGTTTATTACAAATTAATTAACAACTGCAAAACTTTGCTACATTTTTCAATGTTAAAATTGTTTTTGTTATTATTTTGTTGAATATTGTTTTTTACAATTCTTTTGCAAACATTACTTTTACAAATATTGTTTTACACAATTCTTCTGCAAGCATTACTTTTAGAAAATATTATTTTTGCTAAACTGTTTTGTTTACATAGTTTTTGCTATTATTTTTTCAAATATTTTTCTAAAAATTTGCCTTGAGCAAAATAACCAACTTGCATCATAAAATCGCCAAAGGTACTGCCAAATTCTGGAGCGCCCAAAATGTTTAAATATTTATTAGCGATATAATCAACCATGTCGCCTTTTGACATCAAAATGTTTAAAGCGTGTTCGCAATTGTCAAAACTCATTGTTAAAAATGGTTTAGAACGCTGATAAATGCCTCTGCCTGCTTTAGTATTGCCATCAGCAACACGCAAGTAAGAAGATAAAACATCTTCCTTGCCTTCAACAGCAAGCGCATAAGCTCTATCTGGGCTAGCTTTTGCCCATTTTTGAATTGGCTCATAGCCAAATTTATTTAATTGGCTAATGCCGTTTGGCAACAAGTAAAAGTACAATTTAACCAACATTTCTTGTTCGCTCGCTTCCTTAGGAATTTCGGTTAATTGTAACAAACCAGCCATACGCAATAGCGTCATTAAAATGCCAACCAATGTGCCAAGTTTGCTAAAGCCTTTAATTTTTGGTAGAGGCATACCTTTACCAGAAAAGAAAATGTTAAATTTTCTTAAATTAGGAAAAGCAAATTCGATATCTGGTTTAGGATGAACTTCATTAACTTTAACAGTAAATTTTCCGTCTTCTACAACAAAGTATGTTGCTAAAACACCGTCTTTTGCGGTTGGATATTTTGCGCTTACTTGAAACACAAAATTTTTACCTTTAAATTTGTTGCCAAATTTTGGTTCAGATTCGCAAATGACTTTTAGCAACGGAAGCGCAGAATTAAAGAAAATTTTTGCTGCCAAAAAGTCTTCCTGTGTAATCACTACATCTTTTGCCATAATTATACCTCATCTTCCCACTGAATATCAGCCTCAATAGTATCGCCAAATTTGATAGCATTTTTAACAACGCCAGCGCCGTTATCAACAGAAACAACAGTAGATTTTTTAACAAGCTCTAAAGTCTTTTTAACAATACCATTAGCGTCAATCTCATTCATAGCCATCAAATCTTCGTGAAGACCGATAGCAGAAAATTTATCTTGCAAGCCTAGTTTAGTAAATGCGCAAGCTTTGCCAGCCTCAATAACAACTTCTGCAACAGCGCTACCTAGGCCACCGATAACAGAGTGATCCTCAACGGTAACAATACGCCTAGTTTCAGCAACCGCTTTAAGGATAGTTTCTCTATCAATAGGTTTGATAGTGTGCATATTAACAACTCTAGCTTTAATTTTGTAATCGAACTCTAGCATTTTAGCAGCTTGAACAGCTTGGAAAACGCAAGAACCACAAGCAATAATTGTAACGTCATCGCCCTCAGTTAAAGTAACAGCCTTGCCAACTTCAAAACCGTAATCGCTAGTGTTGTACAAAACTTGGTCGAAACCACGGTTAATACGGATATAGAAAGGGCCCGGAGTTGCATAAGCAGCTCTAACAGCGTTAGCCGTTTCGATGCCGTCTGCAGGGACAACAACTCTCATATTAACCAAACTTCTCATACAAGCGATATCTTCGATAGCGTGGTGAGTTGAACCAGCCTGACCAAAAGAAGTGCCAGAGTGAGAACCAATAATTTTAACGTTTGTGTTCATATAGCAAATATCTGTATGAACTTGGTCTAGCGCACGCAAGCTAGCAAAAACGGCAAAACTTCCTACAAAAGGAACTAAGCCAGCCTTAGCCATACCGGCAGCCATACCAAACATATTTTGTTCAGCGATACCAACGTTGAAAAATCTTTCAGGAAATTTTTTACTAAAATCACCAATTTTTGTAGATTTTGCAAGGTCAGCAGTTAACGCAACTATTTCTGGGTGTTTTTCGCCCAATTCAACTAATGTTTTTCCAAAAATTTCTGCAGTAGCCATTTTTGTGCTTTCAGCTGCAGTATAAGTTAATCCACCTGCCATAATTATGCCTCCTTCTCTACTCTCTCTAAACGAGCTTTGTGATGTTTAATTAATGATTCTTTAGCAATATTATATTTACCCTCATCAATTGCGCCATAGTGCCATTTGTAATCGCCTTCCATAAAGTTAATGCCTTCGCCTTTAACTGTATCAGCAATAATACAAACTGGTTTGTCATCGCCTTTACGAGCTAAAGCATATTCAACAGCATCGGCAATTTCTTTAAGGTTGCTACCATTAACCTTTTTAACATCAAAACCAAAAGCGGTCCATTTGTCTGCAAAAGGTTCTAGTTTCATAACGTCCTCAGTGTTGCCGTCAATCATGTTGTGGTTACGGTCTACAATGGTAATAAGGTTGTTAGCTTTAAAGTGAGCGGTAGCCATAGCTGCCTCCCAAACTGAGCCTTCATCACATTCGCCATCACCACAAATTACACAAAAGATTTATATTTTTTGCCTTGAACTCTAGCTGCAAGCGCCATACCTAAAGCAAGTGAAGAACCGTGTCCCAAAGAGCCGGTAGAAGCATCTAAGCCTTTAACTTTGTTGCTATCTAGGTGAATACCTAGTTTAGAACCAGTAAGGTTAAATGTTTTTAATTCTTCTTTAGCGATTAATCCCAAATCAACAAACAACGGAGCTAAGCAAACGCCAACGTGGCCTTTACTCATTACAAACCTATCTCTGTCTGGGTCGGTAGGATTTTTAGGGTCGAAATTTAGATATTTATAATAGATAACTGTTAATAAGTCTAAAACACTCATGCCTCCGCCTATATGACCGCTACCAGCCCAATAAGTGGTGTCAAGTGTTAGGTTTCTTAATTCAAAAACCTTATTTTCTAAGTCAATCCATTCTTGCTTAGTTAATGCCATAATTTTTCCTCCTCAAAATATTATTTAGCCCAATTAATTTCTGGGTGATTATTTTTAACTACTTTCATTGCCTCATCACAAATTTCTAATGTTTGATTGATATCCTCATCAGTTAGTGAGCAGTTAATAAAGTGGTTGTGGTGGTTGGTCATAAATACGCCACGTTGAACTACGTTTGCAATCCATTCTTGATGAACCATTAAGGTTGGGTCATCAGCGATACGAGTGTAAAACAATGTAGGTTCGCCTGAAACAATAAGATTAACACCGTTGTTTTCGCCAACTTTGCGCAAACCTTCACTAATTTTTATGCCTTTTTCACGCATTAAAACATCTGCTTTCATATCACGCATTTTGGTAACACAAGCAATACCTGCCGCAAATGGAACTGCGCTTTGCCAATAACTACCAGTGTATGCAATGCCACTAACAGCGCCTTTTAAGCTGTCTTTTCCGCATAAAGCAGAAACGTTCCAACCGTTAGCTAAAGCTTTACAGAAGCAAATTAAATCTGCCTCAAAACCATAGTGAAAATCTGAACCTTTTAAATTTAATCTGAAACCGCACCTAACGTCATCAATAATTAAAACAATGCCATTGTCTGTGCAAAGCTTTCTAACTTTTTGCCAATAACCTTCAGCAGGCAAAATGTTTTCAATAAAGTTGCCGTGCATATATGGCGTAGAAATAAATGCAGCAATCTCGCCCTTGTTTTTGTTAACCAAAGCTTCTAATTGCTCAAAATTGTTCCAATCAACCATCAAGTTGTTTGCAACATCTTCTTCAACAGCGCCATCGCAATCTGCTTTTTGGAAGAAAGGAGCAACGCCGTGATAGTAGTTGTTAACCATAATAACTTTACTTCTGCCAGTTGCAGCACGAGCGGTCATCATTGCAAGCGTGGTAACATCGCCACCATTTTTTGCAAAGAAAGCCCAATCGGCGCAATTTACAGTGTCAACCAACAACTCTGCAAACTCTACCAATTTTGAAGATGGTGTGGTTGTGCAGTTGCCAATTTTAGATTGTGCAAGAGCGGCTGCGTCAACGTCAGGGTCGCAATAACCTAAAACGTTAGGGCCGTAAGCGCACATATAATCTATAAATTTGTTTCCGTCCAAATCCCAAAAATAACTACCTTTTGCCTTAGAGCAAAATTTAGGATAAGCAGAAGCAGGAATCATACAACCTTCCGCAGGACCTAAGTGTCCATAAACTCCGCAAGGAATAACTTTAGAAGCCCTTGCAAGCATTTCATCACACTTTGTATAAGTATTTAATTTCATATTTTAACCCCCTCTTATGCTAAATATAAGCCGACTCTAGCCAAAATTTTGTTTAGATTGTCAATCATAGGAATAAAGCCTCTCATTTCGATATCGCCAAGAGCAACACAGCTCATAGCGTCTTTAGTGCCCTCAAACAAACCACGCGCAATATCAAGATTTCTAAATTTCATAATAGCGTCAGGATTTGAATGTCTAGTGTAAAAGGCTTTCATTTTGTTGCCTCTAACAACTAGATGAGCGGCAATATTTTCGCCAATTTCTAGTTGGATAACACCATCTCTAATACGCTTTGCGCTTATTTTACCAAAGTGGTCGTGGTTGGCAATTTGAGCCATAGCCGTAACAATAAGATAAAACATAAGTTCTGTGCTTTTTTCAAAAAATGCACGGTCCTTTAAAGCGTTTGCATCTGCGCGCAAATAAGAAGACAATAAATCGGTCAATTGTCCAAAGTTTTTAAGCGCAAAACCAAGCTTTAAAAAGCCCTTATATGGTAGTGGCGTTTTTTTGCCATCAACTAGCAAATTAAAATCTTCGCAAGAAAGAAGTTTTAAACCAATTTTACCCTTTAACCCTTCTTCAAAGGTGCAATTACCACCATCGAAAAACAAAGAACCAGTAGGGCCATCTGTAACATTAAATGCTATAGAAACGGGTTTATTTGTTGTTGCAATTTGTTTAGCTTTTTCATCAAGCTTACATAAGTTTTGTATATCGCCAATAACACCGTACAAATTGATGTACGCAAGTGTTGTAGAATCGATATATTTTTTTTCATAAAAATTATCTGACATACGCTCCCCCTTTTTTCATAATACTATTATTATATCACACGAAAATTGAAAAATAAATACCTTTTTTTAAAATATATTTTCTCATAGTTTAAATGCATTGTTTAAAGCTGTAAAAATAGAGGGTTTTTGCCGTTATAAGCCAATAAAAACGCCACTTTGGCTAAAAGTGGCGAAATAATCTTTTTATTTTTTTTGTAATTTTAAGGTTAAACAAGCGGTATTAATCTAAAAGTATTGTTGTGTTAAAAATTTATCAAATAATTTTAGCGCAAAACAATTTTTTTTAAATTAACAAAAACTGCTAAAAAACAACTTTTTTCAAGGCAAATTTGCGCATAAAAAGCATTTGTTACGAGATTAAAATTTTAATCCCGTAACAATTTTGCTAGCATTTTTTGTTTAAAATTTTTGCCTAATTACTCTGTTGTTTAAGCGCAATTTAGCTTGCAATTTTTTTACTTATTTATCCTTTTGTTTTTGAGTAATTTTGCTTGCAACTTTTTGCTTAAAACTCTTTAAAACAAAAGTTGTTTAGCTTTTAATAAAATTGTAGTTATTTTGCAAGTAATTTTTCTTTTCTTGCTTGAACATTAGCTTTGATTTGTGTAATATCACTAGCGTATTTAGTATCAAAAGATGTGCAAATTTCTGTTTTTGTTGTGTTAATTTGCGCCTCAGTTTTAACCAATGCTTCAGTAACTTTTGTGCTAATATCTTTATCCCAAGATTTTTGCAACTCACTCATCTTAACATCAATTTTGTTTAGCAACTCTAATGCGCCATCAAAAGCTTTGTTCATTAAACCAGTTGTAGCCTCAATAGCTTTAACCAAACTTGCTTCTTTTGGAGCTTCTTTTGTGCCATCAATGCCATATAATGCAGTTTTATAAGTAACAATTTCTGCCATTAATTTTCCTGCTTCAAGATTTTGTGCGATAGTTCTATCAGCTTCTGCAGGCAATTTAGATAATTTTGTTGTAGCGACTTTAATATTATCCTCAAGACCCATAATTTGGCTAATTAATTTTAAATATTCACTATTAGGGTTAACCAACCAATCATATTTAAGTTTTTCCAAATCTTTGATTGCTTTATCCAATTGCACTAAAATAGTGTTGTATGCGTTGTACAATGCCTCATTAACGCCTTGCAATGTGCTTGCAATTTTTTGTTTGTCTTTAAATTCAAATTCGTACTCTTTAAAATCTAAGTAAGCTTGTTCAAGCCCAACGCTAATATATTGCGCCTTTTCAATAACTAAAACTTCGGCGTAAGCAATAAGTTCTGCGTTAGTTTTTGCAGCTAATTCCACATCGGTCAATGTAGGGTTTGCGCGTTTTGCCATAGCTTCCAAATCTGCTCTTGTTTTAGCTTGAGCCTTATCAACAGTAGCTTTAATGCCAGAAGTGTTAACAAAAGCCTCAACATTAGTTTTAATATCTGTGTACAACTCCTCTGCAACTTTAGGCAAATTTGATGTTACAGAAATAGAGATTTTATCTGCTGTAACCTCAGCGCTACCACTTGCTACAAAGCCGTAATCTTTTGCAAAAGACATAAAGTTTGCGCAAGCAACTTTAACTTCAACGCCAATAAATTTGCTTTTGTTAGCCTCATCATTAGCAATCAATTTGCCATCATCATTTACGCCGTTAATAGCAACAACGATACCTTTATCATCTGTTACAAACTCAACGCTAGGGTTAACTTCTAGTGTTACATATGAGCTTTTTTCTTTTGCGCCAGGTGTACAAGCGACAAAGAAAACAGCAATCATACTTAGTACTAGACACACTGCTACAATTTTTCCAAATTTCTTCATTTCCAACTCCTTTTTTACTCTTTATTTTTCAATTATATATTGTTATAGTTTTAATGCTAAATATTACACCTTAATGCTAATTTGCGCCACATAATATTTAAATTATCTTATATTGCGCCACGCTTAATAATTAAATAAGATATGCCACATAATAAGCTAAATTGGTTAAATTTAAACTACTATAAGATGAAATGTATTAAATTTCATCTTATAAAAATTAGCTATTAAGTTGTCTTATACATTTAATTAGTCGTCAATTTCATTTTCGTAACTATCAAACAAGTCGTCCCAATCATCGGCGCTAATATTTGCATTTTCATTACACCAAGCGTAATATTCTTCGTGAGTAATAGCGGTTAAACTGTTGTACGCTTTTTCGTTGCCTTTTATTAATGTATTAGATTTAACATCAAAAGTTTCTTTTACAGCATTTTTTAGTTCGTTGTTGTCAATGACAATACCACTATTAATTTTTGCAATGCTGTCTTTATATTTTTTTGTGCTTGCATCAAATTTCGCTTGCACTTCAGCGTTATTAATTTTAAACTCAAACACTTTTTTAGATAAATTTTCTTTAATTGTTACAAAATCTTCTTGATATTTTACATAATTATTGTGGTAATAATCAACGATATTTGCGCAAAATTTTATTGGTTCTGTATTTAACAATATATCTTCAATAACATCATCATTACACAATTTTATAAAGTTGTAAAAATCTATGTCACTAAAGTAAGCAAACACTTGAGTAAAGCTAAGCAAAATTTCTGCATCGTTAACATTTTCGATATATTTTTTTACAGTTTCAATAATTCTTGCGTTAATTTGCTCGGTATTTTCAAAGGTCATTCCATCAAACATTTTGTCAATAAAATCAATCAATTCATCTTTATTTTCAATGATGTTAATAAAAAATCCTTTCATACTATCGCTAACATTTGTTTCGATATAAGCTTTAAAGCCATCAATATCAACTTTTTTAATAATTTTGTCAAAAGCCTCAATGGTTTTGATATTCTTAATAAAGTCTTCATCAATGCCCTTCTTTTTCATATCTTTTTCAACAAAATCTTCGTAGTCATCAAAAATATCTTCCACTTCGTTTTCGTATTTGTAGTAATAATTTTTTTCCATAACTTTTACTGGTTTAAATTTGTCATTAATTATAGTGTTATAGTACGCATCAAAGTAGTTTTCGCTTTCAACATTTTTTTCTAAAATGTCGTTCAATTTTTTAACAGGGGTGTTCATATCAACTGTTTTATCATATTGTTGAGCAACAGCCACAAGTTGTTCTTTATTTTTAAATTTTGTTAAAACAACGCCGTAAATGCCCTTATTGATAAAGTAATCTTCGATGCCTGTTTTAACTTCTTCGGTATATTTTTTTGCAAACTTGTCGTTAGCGTTAGTAGTGGCTACAAGCACAGCGTTTTTTTGATTTGATGTGTTAGAAATATAGCCAAGTTTTGTTGCGTAATCCACAATTTTTTGGCTAGCTTGCACGCCAGTAATGCCCGTTAAATTAATTTTATCGGCTTCCATTGCCTCAATCAAAACTTGCCCCGATTTGTTGCCAGAATAGTACGAAACAACGTTGCCCTTGTCATCAAGTAAAAATTTTACAGAAGGGTTAATATCCATACTCATATAGGTAAAAGACGGTTTGTACAAATTAACGTGATTAATTGGCACAAAAACAACCGTAAACAATATTGTTAAAATTAAAACAACAGTAATAGCAAGCAAATATTTTTTGTTGCTAGCCCTGCGGTTTATCACAGCGACATTATCTTGAACATCAATAGATGGTTCGGCATAAAGTGGAGTTTGTTTTACTTTTTGCAAAACATCTGGCATAGAACGTTCAACTTCTTGGTTCAATTGTTCTTTAAATTTTTTAATATCCATTAAAACTCCTCCTTGCTTAAAATATTTTTCATTTTCTTTAGTGCATTATTGTATGTCCAGAGGCAAGAGCCTAAAGGAATATCCATACTTACTGCAATATCTTTATGTTTATATCCTGATACCGTGTGTAGCATCATTATATTAAACTCTTTATCTGTTAAGTTTTTTTTCATAAGGTCTATTAATGGTGTTTCGGGCAATGTCATTGAGTATTCGCCAAAGCTGTTACTAACCGCCTCCTCCTGAAAGTCCACCGAAATAGTACGCCTATGTTTTTTTAATTCGTTTAACGCAGTATTTTTAGCAATGGTTAAAATCCAAGCCAATCCATTAGTATCGTCCTTGTAACTCATTATATTTTTGCGCACCTTAATGTATGTAATTTGCATAACATCTTCAGTCAAGTAATGTTCGTTAAGCACGGATAGCGCAATACTGTACACGCCTTTGCGTGTAACGGAATACAATTCGTTAAAAACACTTTCATTGCCATTTTTCAATTCAATTAATAGCCTATTAATATCTTTTGCTGACACAACTACCCCCAGTAACGATATTTTAGTTATTATACTACATTGGCAACCTTTTGACAAATAAACAATCTCACTTCAATATTTATTTGAATATTTGAAAAAAAATTAAATTATTTTTAAATTATCAAATTTTATAAAAAATGTAATCAATTTGCCCTATCCACCACACTTTTAAAATGTAAACAAACAGCAATTTTTTTAAATAAAATGATTT
>JAVVTM010000032.1:0-11233 GCA_036653655.1 Clostridia bacterium
TGCTTAGACTCCATACTGTTTAAACCAATAACGTTATCAGCTCGTTTGTCGCCTTCTGCTATTGAAACAATATCTTTCAAGTTGTCCAAATTGAAATAACAGTTTTTAACAGCCTGCAATTCTGCAATGTTTATTGCAAAACCAGCGATAGAAACTGTGGCGTTGGTAATTGGAGTGTGAGAAATATTGCCATCAACATAACATCTTTCGATAGTGTTTTCGCTGTTATTACTTATGCCAACAAAACCAACAAGTTTAACTTCTATCTTAGGAGAGAAAATCTCGGTTGTTTTTTCTTCTGACAACATTATTTTGTTGTTAGCGTAACAATCTTTAATAGAACCGATGTTAGAAGAAACAAAACCAGAAAGAACTATGTTAACACCAGAATTGTAATTGTTATTTAGTTTTACATTAATTGTTGCATTTTCGGCGTAACATCTTGTTATGATACAAGAGTTATCTACAATGAAACCTGCAACAGAAATGTCGTTTGCAAACGCTTTATCCAATGTTATATTGCCAATTGAGTAGCACTTTTCGATAGTACCTTTGTTTTTAGTTACTGATACTAAGCCAGCAAATTGAATATTCTTAAATTTGCCAACACCAGTGATGTTTGTGCTAGACCAACAATTTTGCATTGTTTTTTTATCCGCATCGTAAACGCCAATTAATCCGCCAACATACGCCTCATTTGCCGCAAGCATTTTAATTTCGCCAGTGGCTTTGATATTTGACATCATATAGCCCACAACGTAACCCGCAACACCGCCAACATTGACATTAAATGACGCATCATTATTTAGCGCTGAATTAACAATGATATTAACATTTGCATCACAATTGCTAAACACTTTGTTTGTAGCAAATGTAGCGTCGTTTTTGCCAATTAAGCCACCAATATTGTTGATAAATGTTGAGTTATTTGACACCCTAGCCTCAATCTTGCCACTAACCGAACAGTTGTTAATTGTTGCGCCATCATTTAAGCCAACCAAAATGCCCACATTGATACCTGAGTTATTAACGATAACATTATTAACCAAGATGTTTGCATTTTTGATTTTAATATTTTCTAATGTGGCATTATTTTTTGCATTGGCTATAAACCCAACGTTTGCTCTACTTGTAATGTTAATTGTCAAATTGCTAATTGTGTAATTTGCGCCGTCAATATGAGTAATAAAGTTATCAATTGGTTGCCACAACTCGCCATAAGCATCAATATTGTTAACAATTTTAAAGTAAGTTTCACTGCCTTTGTCGTTATACTTTCTTATATTATTTAAATCAGTATAGTCCATAATAATATAAGGATTGCTTTTTGTGCCAGTACCAGCGTAAAAATCGCCGTTAGCCTCATCTGCGCTTACAGGGATTGTTGTCCAATCTGAATAAATTAAACTTGCGCTACCATAAGTGGCTGCCTTAACTTTAATTTCTTGCTTAGTAAACTCGCCAATAATCTTTTTAATATCATTTGTGCCTGTATTAACCGTTGAGCCATTGCCTAGTGAAACTTTAACAATGGTGTTTCTTATTTCTAATTCGTATTGCTTAATATAATCTGCGCCATTTTTAATTGCATCCCAAGTAATATTGTTAATACTTCTGTTTTCATCTTCGGTAACTTGAATATTAGTTGGAATAGCAAGCTTAGTAACTTCTTTATTTGCGCTAAAATTTGAATCGAAATACAATTTGTTGTCGCCAATAGCTTGCACTTCAATATCGTGCGCGCCAGCTTTATATCCCTTTAAATCAAAACCATTTTGGTAATCCATTTGTTTGCTAATAATAGCGCCATCAATTTTAACATTATATTTGGTTGCGTTCAAATTGTGCTCCCAAAAAATTACGCCATTTTCAATTTTTAATGTTGGAGTTGGCAAAACAGTAAAGTTTGCTGAAGCGTAAGCAGATTCAACAATGTTGCCTTGATAGCTATCATTAGGATAACTTTTAAATTTAACAGTATAGTAATCGCTAGCTAAATTGTGTTTTGCGCCAAAGTTATATTGAGTTTCGTTACCAATATTAAAGCTTGCAATATCGTTTTCGTTGCTTAAAGAATCAATTTCCAACTTGTAACTTCCTGCCCCAGCTATTGGTTGCCAAGACGCTATTTTATCTTCAATTTTAATAGTTGGCATATCCAATATTTTAAATTTTATCCTATCGGTAAAGTTACTATTTAAGTAATTTTCTGCGTTTTCAACTGACAAAACTTTAATTTGAATTTCGTACTCGCCACTTGTAAGCGGTTTGTTAGCGTATCTAATATTGCTTAAGTTTAAAGAAGTGCCTAAAAACTTGTAAACCGTGCCTTCTGGGTTTGCGTGGCTAATAAGTTTGTACTCATATTTGCAATTAATGCCTGCCAAATTTGGTTTTTGCCAAGTTAACTGGCTGTTTGCAAATAAAGGAGTTGGAGTTTCTAGTTTAGTTACATTTTCTAGCGGTGCGCTTTTTTTGCTACCTAGCAAACTGATTAGGTTTTTGTCCTCTAATGCAACGTTTTGAATGTTTGATGAGTTGCTAAACCTTGCTTCAATTTTCATTACGCCAGAATTAACTTCTTTTAAATCATAATTGACAGCTGCGCCAATATGTACAACAGTTGTTGCGCTTTTGCCGTTGGTTGTCCGCTCAATAATTAATTCTAACCCCAAATTTTTATCTTTATTTTCAGATGAAATGTTTAATAAACCATTTTTAACGCTAATGGTTGGGCTAAATACACTTTTAACCCTTAAAGATTTTTTAACGGAGATTTTGTTTGGATTTTTAGATACTGCGGTAATTTCGATTGTATATATGTTTGGAGTATCAAGCAAATCGACCAAAGTTAAACTTGTAGTTGTTTGCTCTTTAATTTCGCCTTCGTTCACGCTAATAAGATATTTTTCCACATCATCGGCTTTATCAATATCGTTATCAAGCATTTGCCAGCTTAAAATGTTTGTGGTTGTATCTAGCGCCAATTTCATATCAGCTAACGCTTTAATATCGTTGTATTTTGTAGAATAAGGGCTATCAAAGAAAAAGCCACTGCCTTTTGCCTGAACACGAATATTTGAGTAATCATTTTGTTCGGTTTCTACCAAGTTGATAGAGTTTGTTGCAACATCAAATTTTTGTTTTTTGTTGCCGTCAAACCAAACAGAATAGCCACCAGCGCCCTCAATAGCATCCCAAGTTAGGCTGTTTCCTTTAAGCTGAAAGTTTTTAGGTGTGACACATTGTTGGGTTTTAACCTCAACGCTTGCGGCAGAATTTGTAAAGCTACCTGCACCAACAGCAGTAACTGTATAGGTGTTAATTACGTTTTTGAAAGATAAAATTATTTTGTTTGTATCGGTTGCAAATGCTTCTTCGTTAATTATAACATTGTACCCAGTTGCATTTTCAACTGCGTTCCAAACAAGATAACCCTCCTCTATCCTCAAATTTTCTGGTGTTGCTAATGGAGTTTTTACAACAGGATCATCTTTACATCCTATAAGAACAAAAGACCCTATTACCAACATCATAACCATAATGGCTATCAAAATTTTACTTTTTTTCATAATCCAAATTTCTCCTATATATTATATATTATAATTAGTACTTTGCATAATGTCAATAACGAATTCAAAATATAAAAATATAAATCTTAATTTTTCAAATATTTGACCATTTTGCGTTGTTTTTTCGCTATTATGGCAATAATTAATTTAAAAAAATCTAATTACACAAAAAAAATGCAAAAAAAATAAAATCATTGCAAAAAATAAGCAAAAAATAGTATAATGTTATTGTTAAAGCTTTATAAAATAAATTTATAATACAATTTTCTTTTGTTTAAAACACCTTAACAAAAAAAACAAACTACAAAAAGTAATTTGATTAAGCAAAATAAATTATTTGAAATTGCTTTTAAAAAATAACAAATATAAAAAAACAAACTATTAAAAACAACTTTTATTAAAAATAATAAATATAAAAACAACTTATATTAAAACAGCAAATATAAAAACTTTTTTACTAAATAAATAAATTGGAGGAATTTATGAGCTTACTTTTTAAAATTACTTATGGACTTTATTTACTTTCTGCCGAGGCTAACGGCAAATGCAATGCGTGTATGATAAACACGGTTTTGCAACAAACTTCCTCGCCTGAACAAGTGAGTATAACTGTTAACAAGCAAAATTTTACCACTGGCTTAATTGAAAACTCTAGAAGATTTGTTATTAATATTTTATCAACAGATACGCCTTTTGATTTTATTAAAAATTTTGGCATGCAAAGTGGCGCAAACATTGATAAATTTAAAAACATCGAAACTGTTTCTTCTGCAACTGGCATAAAAACCAACAAAAATAATTCGGTTGGATTTTTAGAAATTGAAGTTACTAGCCAAGTTGATTTGGGGACGCATATAATGTATGTTGGCAATATTGTTGAAAGTTTTGCAGGAGTTGGCGAGCCGTTAACCTACGCCTTTTATCACTCAAATATTAAGCCTAAACCCGATGAAAAGCCTTCAAACACAAATGAGGAAGTTTGGGTGTGCCAAATTTGTGGCTATGTGCATAAAGGCGCAATGCAAGATGATTTTGTTTGCCCAATTTGCAAACACGGCAAAAGCGATTTTGTCCGAAAATAACGCTTTATAATTATGTTAATAAAAAATGCAACCTTAGCGGTTGCATTTTGTTTTTTGTTAAATTAATTGTGGCAAATATAATTGTAGCTATTAATTTGTTTCCTTTTAATTAGCTTAATTAGTTGCCACATTTTTTGTGTTAACAGCCAATTTATTTTGCGCAATCTATTAGTTTAGATGTTTGTATTGGCAGAATCGTTGTTATTGCTATTGTCTTCTAAAAGTTTTGCTTCCTCTTTTTCTTTTTCTAAAGCGGCGCTTTTCTTTTTTGCAACCAATTTATCAAAATATTTCAATGCATAAACAACACTAATTAGTATGCCAATAACTATAAATATTGCCAACATACCCTTCCATAAAAGCGTTAACGCACCAAATACAACTTTTTTATTTAAAGCGTTTAATAATATATACATATACTAACCTCCTAAGGCTTAAAGTAAGCCGGGAACCAAACTTAATACGATTCCGCCAGCTATTGCTGATGCCACTTGACCAGATACATTACAACCGATACTGTGCATTAACAAGTAATTGTGTGGGTCCTCTTTTAAACCCATTTTGTGAACAACCCTTGCAGACATTGGGAAAGCAGAAATACCAGCAGCGCCAATCATTGGGTTGATTTTTTTCTTAGTAAATAAGTTCATCAATTTTGCAAGCATAACGCCAGAAACAGTGTCAAAAACAAACGCAAACAAACCTAAGCCCATAATCATCAATGTTTGCCAATTTATAAATTTTGCCGCTTGCATTTGAGATGCGATAGTTAAGCCTAACAATAAAGTAACCAAATTTGCCAAAACATTTTGCGCTGTTTCGGACAAGGAATTTAGCACTCCACATTCTCTAATTAAATTACCAAACATTAAAAACCCAACCAAGGCTATTGACATTGGAGCGATTAAGCCCGCTACAATAGTAACTATAATAGGAAACAAAATTTTTGTTGTTTTAGAAATTTGGTTTGGATTGTAATCCATTTTAATTTTTCGTTCTTTTTTTGTTGTAATACATTTAATAACAGTTGGTTGTATAATAGGAACTAACGCCATATACGAATAAGCTACAACCATTATTGGGCCAACATACTTACTGGCTAATTTTATTGCGACAAATATTGAGGTTGGGCCGTCTGCAGCGCCGATAATACCTATTGAAGCGCTATCCGCCAAATCGAACCCGCACAAACTAGCAAGCAAAATTGTTGCAAAAATGCCAAACTGCGCAGCAGCGCCAAACAAAAACAATTTAGGGTCGGCAAGCAATGGACCAAAATCTATCATTGCGCCAATTGCGATAAACAAAACTAATGGCATAAATTCTGATGCGACAATACCGCCTTTAAAAAGCCAATCGATAATGCCAACTGCGCTTTCGCTGTCAACTACGCTGGAAAATGGCAAGTTAACTAAAATTGCGCCAAAGCCCATTGGTAACAACAAAGCAGGTTCCATATCCTTTTTGATTGCAAGAAAGATTAACAATCCTCCAATCATAATCATAACAACCTGTTGCCATGTTATCGCTGCAAAGCTATCAATTAAAAAACTCATAAACACTCCTCCTTGGGGATTAAAAAAGACCATATTTTGCAGTGCAAACTATAGTCTCGCTAATTATGATTAAACCAGAGTGGTTAACTCGTGCTATTGATTTAATCACATATTTCTATGTCAGCTACTCCCTATATTTCAAGTAATTTTTTTTCAATCAACGACATATTAACATACTTAAACTCTTGTGTCAATTAAAAGAAAACACATAAAAAAATTAATTTTACACAATTTTAACAATTACAAATTTTGTGCGGGTTGTTGCAAAATGCAATTTATAAATTTGAAAATAATGCAAAGTCGCAAGTTGTTTTGTTAACCTCAAAATATTGCAAAGCTACAAGTTGATTTGTAATCACAAAATGTTGCAAAGCGCAATTTGATTTGTAATCACAAAATGTTGCAAAGTCGCAAGATGTTTGTCAAGTTAAAAATATTGATAATCTGCCAAGTTATTTTGCCAATTTGCAAACATTGCGATGCGTTTAAAATAGATTGGAAAAAATTAGCAATCAACACATCTTAAACATTTGGCTAATATTATTTTTAATGATATAATGGTTAATAATTATTAATTTGGTGAAATATGAAAAGCATTTTAGATTATTTGGAAAATACTGCGTTGCAGTTTAAAGATAAAGTTGTTTTTAGTGATGACACAATGTCAATCACCTATTCTGGTTTTGTTGCAAAGGCAAAAAGCGTTGGCACTGCCCTTTTACAACGAGGTTGCGCAAAACAACCCGTGGCTATTTTTATGGACAAAAGTGTAAATTGCTTGGTTGCAATGTTTGGCGCGCTATATTGTGGCGGGTTTTATTTTGTAATTGATGCCGATATGCCAGCGGAACGCATTAAGACAATTTTTAGCGTGCTTAACCCAAAAACGATTATCACGCAAAAATCACTTGTTGCAAAAACATTTGAATTTGCAAACAATTACAGCGTTTTACAATTTGAAGATATTGTTTTAACATCTGAAAATATCGCAATGTTAAACGAATCCCGTGCCAGCGCAATTAGCGCCGACCCTCAATATGTTCTTTTTACTTCTGGCTCAACAGGCACGCCAAAAGGCACTGTTGTAACGCATCAAAATGTTATTAGTTACGCCTTGTGGTTTGCAAAAACTTTTAACATATCGCACGAAACTGTTTTTGGCAATCAATCGCCTTTTTATTTTAGTATGTCAGTATCGGATATTTATGGTACAATAATTACGGGCGCAACATTGCACATTATTCCTAAGCAATATTTTTCTTTCCCAATAAAACTTGTCGCTTTTATGAACGAGCGCAAAATAAATACAATATATTGGGTGCCCTCAGCTTTAAATATTGTGGCAAATTTAAATTTGTTCAAATACGCATTGCCAACATATTTGACTGATGTTTTGTTTGCGGGGGAAGTTATGCCCACAAAACAACTTAATTATTGGCGAAGTTATTTGCCAAACGCAAATTATGCAAATTTGTTTGGGCCAACCGAAACCACAGACATCTGCGCATACTACAAAATTAACCGCAATTTTAGCGATGATGAAACCTTGCCAATTGGCAATGCGTGTGAAAATTTGGATGTGTTTTTGATTAATGAAAATGGCGAGCTTTGCAAAAATAAATTTGCCAATTTGTTAAAGGAAAATAAAAAGGCAAGTGAGTGCAAAAATGATAAGGTTTGCAACACTGAAAACAGCAACGGCGTTGAGGCTAAGCAAAACGATTGCGAAGAAGGCGAACTTTATGTTAGGGGCGCATTTGTGGCGGCAGGATATTACAACAATCCCGAAAAAACCGCTTTAGCATTTGTGCAAAATCCACTAAACAAAAGTTACCCCGAAATTGTTTATAAAACTGGCGATATTTGCAGATATAACCGCTTTGGCGAGCTAGAATTTTTAAGCCGAAAAGATTTTCAAATTAAGCATTTGGGGTACAGAATAGAGCTTGGCGAGATTGAAACCGCAGGCAATAGCATTAAAGAAGTTAAAAACTGTTTGTGCTTGTTTGACAAAAAACACGATAGCATATATATGGTGTTTGAGGGTAATATTAACGAATTGGAGCTTGGCGTTCAGCTTGCAAAAAAGTTGCCAACTTATATGTGCCCTAGCAAGCTTTTTAAAGTTAAAAGTATGGCGCACAATCAAAATGGCAAAATTGACCGCAATTTTTATATGGCGGAATATCTTAATAAATAAATCGGTAAAATAATAAATAATAAAATACAATAAGGCAAAAAAATTAAATAAGCAAAAAAAGGAGAATATCTTGGATAAAATCATTAAAATACTTAGCGAAATCGACCCTAGCATTGATTTTGCAAACGAAACTCATTTAATTAGCGACAAGTTAATAACTTCACTAGAAATTATGCAGTTGGTGGCAGAGTTGTCTGACGCATTTGATGTTGAAATAACTCCACTTGATATCTTGCCCGAAAATTTTGAATCAGTTAGCGCTATTAAAAAAATGATTGATAGGTTGATTGAGGAAGATTAAAAATGAACTCGCTTTTATTAACTCTACTGGTATTTTTATTTGCGGTTTTTTTAATTTATAGCATCACGCCCAAAAAATATAAATGTTTGGTATTGTTGCTGTCGAGTTATATATTTTACATTTTCGTTAGCAAGTTTTTAATAGCCTACATCTTAATTAGCACGTTGACAATTTATTTTGTTGGCAAAAAAATGACTTATTATGAGTGGCTGTTCCAAATGGAAAAAATCAATCAAACTAACGAGGAAAAAAAGGCGTTAAAAGCGCAATATAACAACAAAAAAAAGTTTGTTCTTATTATTGGCATTTTAATTAATGTTGGCATTTTAGCGGTAGTAAAATATTTAAACTTCTTTTCTGGCTCAATAAATTCTGTGATAAATTTATTTAACATTGCAAAACATATCCCAATGGTTAAAATTGTTTTACCACTGGGCATTTCCTACTACACTTTGCAAGCTGTTGGCTACTTAATTGATGTTTATCGTGGCAAATATGAGGCAGGTGGATTGGTAAAAGTTGCCTTGTTTTTGGGGTATTTTCCACAGCTACTAGAAGGTCCAATTGGCAATTATGACAAGCTTGCCGACAATCTTTTTGAGGGGCAACCCTTTAACTTTAAAAATGTTTTAAGCGGTAGCCAATTGATACTTTGGGGCGTCCTAAAAAAAGTTGTTATCGCCGACCGTCTTAGCATAGTTGTAAGCGCAGTTTATGGACATTATGCCGATTACAATGGCGCAGTTATTGTTTTTGCAATAATTTTGTTTACATTTCAACTTTATGCGGAGTTTAGTGGTATAATTGATATGGTAACGGGTGTATCGCAAATTTTTGGTATTAACCTTGCCAAAAACTTTGACAGTCCGTTTTTCTCTAAAAATGTTAGCGAGTTTTGGAGGCGTTGGCACATTTCATTGGGCGCTTGGTTTAGAGATTATGTGTTTTACTCAGTTTCCACCGCAAAATGGTTTAGAAAAATGAGTAAAGTTATAAGAAAATGGAACAAACCTTTGCTTTCGACCATACTAACATCAGCGGTATCTTTAATTTTTGTATGGCTACTTACAGGGTTGTGGCACGGCGCAAGTTGGAAGTATGTTGTTTACGGCTTGTATTACTATGTGCTTATGCTTTTGGGGCTACTAATAAAGCCATTAGAAATTAAAATTTTTAAACTAAAAGATAAGCCTGCGCCAATGTGGTTTAATTTTTTACTAATAGTGCGCACATTTATTTTAGTTAATATTGGTATGTTAATTTTTAGAGCTCCAACTTTAACTGTCGCTTGGGATATTTTTATCCATATTTTTGGTGGCGGACAAATAAATTTGATTGCTGCAAAAGTTATCGACCTGCCCGATTTAATAATGTCAATAGTGTCGATTGCGCTATTACTTTCTGTTGATTATGTAAATTACAGAGGTATAAGCGTGCGTGAAAGCATCGCTACTAAACACTGTGTTGTGCAAATGTTTTTTTGGATTGCAGTGCTTTTTATAATAATAATATTTGGAGCGTACGGCAATGGTTACATTCCGCCCGACCCTATTTATGGAGGCTTTTAAATGACTAAAAATAAAAAAATAATTTTAAAAGTTTTAATATTTTTTATGTTGATTATTTTACTTTACACCTATTCGGCAATGGTGTTAGCGCCCAAAAGCGTTAACTCGCAAGGTGGCGCATATTTTTATAGGGGCAAAGGGTTTTACGCCGAACCAACAAATTCGCTTGATGTTTTTGTTTGTGGCAACAGTGATTCTATGTATGGCTTTTCGCCAATAAAACTTTACAACGATTATGGCATAACATCATTTAATAGCGGTGTGCCAAAACTTACAATTGATGGCGCATATTCATTAATTAAGCAATCGCTAGATGTGCAAAAGCCTAAAGTTGTTGTGTTGGAAACAGATTGCGTTTTTGATGTTAATAGCAAGCTTTTAAAAATTCTTAATCCTCTTTATTTTTTTGCAATTCCAATAGTTTATCACTCAAGGTGGAAAGATGTAAAATTTAATGATTTTATTACTATGCCAAGTTACAAAAAAAATATTGACGCGCTTAAAGGATATGAATTTACAAGTGATATTTCTGGCGCAAAAATTGGCGATTATATGGGCTCGCCCAATGTGGCTAACGAACCGTTTAAACCAAGTTGTTTGCGCTCATTAAATAGTATTACCAAACTTTGCAACGAAAACGACATAAAATTGGTGTTTTTAACAATGCCTTCCGCAACATCTTGGACTTATGCAAAACACAATGCGTTAAGCGAATATGCGCAAAAAAACAGGATAGAATATATTGACGGAAATGTGCTAATTAAAGAACTAAACTTTGATTGGAGCCACGATAGTAAAGACAATGGCAACCACTTAAATGTTTATGGCGCAAACAAAGTTACCGCCTATTTGGGCAATATTTTAACCACAAAATACGGCGTTATCAAGCCAACAGATGAAACTTTGTGCAAATATTGGGATGGCGAATTAAATAAATACAAACAAAATATTAAA
>JAVVTM010000033.1:0-11099 GCA_036653655.1 Clostridia bacterium
GGTTTGCGATAGATTTTATTTGAACATAACTGTTAACAGTTTCAATAATGCCCTTATTTTTATTAACGCCTGCAATACCACCAAAATAGATGTTTAGCTTAATTTCGTTAACATTTTTCTTTTGTGCGCTAACACTAGCGTTTGCGCTATAATTTTTAATTGTGCCTTCGTTTGCGCCGGCAATACCGCCAACATAAACATCTGTGGCATTACCTTGAGTATATTTAAGGTCAAAATTGGCTTTTACTGAATAATCTTTGTTTTGTGCTCTAATTGTGCCTGCGTTGTAGCCAACCAAACCGCCAATAAACGAATTGCATTTTGTGCCAGCAATGTCATATGTCATTGATGCGTGATTTACAAAGTTAACATCTTCAATTACGCCCAAGTTAATACCAGCCAACATACCACTCATTTGGTACATATAAGTAAAATCTATTTCGTTGTGAGTAATTTGCGCTTTATTGACATTGGTTGCGGTAGAATTTAATTTAACATTTTTTACAGCGCCATTTGTGCCAATTACGCCAAACAATCCAGAAACAACTACTTTTTCATCAAACACTTTATTGGTTTTATCAATAATTGATGCTGAACCTTTTTTGATAACATAATCGATACCAGTAGCGATATTAATGTTAAGGATACTAAATCCGCCACCATCAAATGAGCCACTAAAGTTGTTGCCCACATCGCCAATAGGCGCCCAATTTGCATTGTTTAAATCGATATCTTTCATCAATTTGTAATAATGATTGCCACCCGCTACGCTGTGATTGCCTTTAATCCAAGCAAGTTGCCTTGCGTTTTGTATTTCATATGGGGATGCCAATGTGCCTGCGCCAAGTGGTGTTTCATATTGGTTAAATGCAACAGCAACAGAAGGAAGTGATACAGAATAGAACTTATCTGTTGACACTTTATCTGCCTCAAACGGATTAACATAGTTGCCAGCGTCAATTGAAGATGCCACAACTTGAATATCATACTCGTGCCCTAGCTCTAAAACAAAGTTTGTATCTGCAATTTGCATTAAATCGATTGCAAAAGCTTTGGTGTTACTATCGTAATAAGTGTTTGTAGTTGAACCAATTTTTGTTGTAGTTTTAATTGCAATAGAATATTTTACAGAGTTGTTTAATTTGTCTGTCGCTAATACATAATAAGCAGTTGCCAAATCGTTGTGCCCCCAACTAATTGTTGTGCCAGTTAATATCAATTTTGGAGTATAAAGGGAAATTGGCGCATTTTCTTTAATTTTTGGATAGTCGCCACTAACATTAGACCAAATACGTTGGTTATAATATTCGCCGTAGAACTCCAAGTTTTTCATTTGAGCATTAGATTTTGCTAATATATAAGGATATTTGCTTGTTTCATTTGCAACATCTTCGTTGTAATAGCAGTTTTGGATATCGCCAGCATCACTGTTAGCAAAAATATCTTTATCCAAATTTGTGCCATTAGATTGGATATTACCAACAAAATAAGAGTTGTAAATTTGAGCGTTAGCATTGTTTGTTAAAACATATCCGCCAGCTTTTTTAACGATATCGCCACCTGCGATAGAGTTAATTAAGCCAAGAGAAGTTATTGCGTAAGTGTTTTTAATAATGCCACTATTGATAAATGCAAAGCCTGCAACTTGTATCCTTGCCTCAATTGAAATTTGGTTAAAGCTTAATGCCTCATTAATAATTGCTTGAGTTTTAACATAACTGTTGTTTATAACGCCATTAGTTTTATTGTCATAAACAAAGCCTGCGGCAATTTTTTCTGAAACAATAGTGCCCTCAAAGCTTGAGCCATAAATTGTTGTTGCGTTGTTATAAACAAAACCAACCGCATATTCCTTGCCAACTAATGTTGCGCTAACATCAGAATTCCAAATGTCGGCATTAGCATTGTTTTCAAAAACAAAACCTACAACATATGCGCCTTTAACTTGCGCTTTATTGGTTACAAAAGAATTTTTGATTGCTTTATTGTTTGTTACTGCAAAGCCACTTGCAAGCACCATTGCTGTGTTTGTATAAGTTGTTAAAATATTGCCAGAAACGCTACAACCTTCAATATTGCCGTTGTTAGTTAAAACAAAACCTGCTGCAAACGCAGTTTCGGCAAGAGTGCCAAAATAGTAAATTAAACTGCTTGCGTTTGTCTTAATAATATTGCCACTAGCCTCATTAATTTCTACAACGCCATAAACACTGTTTGTAGCGTAAAGTGAAGGAGATGCAACGCTAGAATTTTGGATTGTGCCACTGTTTGTCATACTGATGCCGGCAACTTTACATTTTGCATAGATAACACCAGAAACAGACACTCCGTCAATCATACCTTTATTGTCAAACGCAACACCAGAAAGTGAAGCAGGAGTAGCTGTTGCGTGCGCAACTATCGCATCCATATCTGCAATAAACTTGCAATTGATAATGCTTGCTAAAGCTGTGTTGTTAATTACGCCACCGCTAACAGTTGCAATGCCGTTAGAAGTGTTTTTGATGTATAAGTTTGATGCGATATTTTTAATGATACCCTTGTTGTCAATTGCAATACCTGCCAAACTTATGGTGTTTGCCATAAATGTTGTTGCTGACTAACTCGCCGTTGTTTTCTAACACAACGCCTGCAATAGCAACCGCAGTAATTTTGTTTGAGGTTGTTAATTGGATGTCATTATCAACATTAGTATTAGTAATTTTACCATTGTTAACGCACGCTACGTTTGCAATTTTTATTGTAATTGCAGTGTTTGTAGTGTCGCTACCTTTAACTTTTAAGCTAAGCATACTATTATCGACAACGCCGGTTGCATTGTTTTTGCCAATTAAAGCAAAACTGCTAACGCCCGTGCTAGATGTAAATGTTGTGTTGTTTATTGTAACAAACATCAACACACCATTAAGCGTACCGTTGTTTTCGCCAATAACTACGCCAGTGTTTTCGGCAGTAATTGCATAGCCAGAAATATTACTTCTTATAATTGCGTTGTTAATTTGAGCGTTTGCGCTAATTGTATCAAACAATTTGCCGTTAGTTAAGGTTATTTCAAAGCCGTTGCCTTGTATAATACCTTTTAATGTGCGAGCGTTGTTTGTAGATAAAGTGATATTATTAGCCAACTCAAATTTTGTATTGTCATCAATTGTTGTTGCGCCATTTTTGAATATATCAAAATCGCTTTCGGTAGAAAGTTCAAATGGATTTTCAAATGTGCCAAGCCCTACAAAGCTATAAGTACAATTAGCTTGAGTAAATGTTGAAGAACTTAACCACCTTGCATCTGTTGCAGTTGCAGTAATAGCTAAACTAAAATTGGTGTTTTTAGCTAATCCGGTTGAGCTATCCAACAAACCTTCAATGTCGCCTAGGTACAATTTGTTTGTATTTAAGGTGTAGTTAAATGTTTTAGCGCCTTGATTAATAACTATCTTGTAACTTTCAACGTCTGCAACCGCATTCCAAGCAAAATACAAACTATTTGGAGTTTGAACTAAAGCATTTGGAGTTGCAAGTTGTTTAATTTCAATGTAAATCCCTTTTGCAACTTTACCTGCGCTATTAATAAAGTTAAAGTTGTTACCAAACACTTTTAAAACATAATAGTATGTGCCAACTGTTGTCAATGTGGTTTTTACATCAAAAGTTGTAATGTTTTGCGCTAGGCTAATTACACTGCCAACTAACTCATAACTTCCGTTATTATCTTTGTAAAAACTCAACTCATATTTTGTTGAATTAGGGATTGCTTCCCACTTTAACGAACCATTAATGCTGACTACTTGAACGTTTCCATCTTTAAACACATTAACTTGATATAAAAATTTGTCATTAAAATCAGAAGATATCTTGCCATTTGCCATCGCTTTAATTTGTATGTAAAAGCTTGTTGTATCGGTTAATGTAGCAAAATCTACTATGCCATTTGAAGTTAAATCGGCCTTGGTTAAAGTCCTATCTGCGCTTGTAAATGAAGCAAGTTGTGTGCCTTCTGCATTTGTAATTTTAACCAAATATGATGTTGCGTTTGCAATAGCGTCCCAATTGATTTCGCCATTTGCATCAACTCTGATATTAGTATTTTTTATTGTAGCAAGTTTAGTAAAGCTTGTTGCGATAGTTGCTGGCAAGCTTTCAATGCCGTCCACGCCATTTCTGCGTGTAAGCTTGATGCTAAGAGTATCATACTTTTGGTTTTCAAGTTTGCAACAGAAAACATTTGTTGCGCCCTGTTTTTTAACTGCGTTGCCTTTGATACCGTTTATAAAAATACTATAATAATTGGTATCAGGAGTTGCGTCTGTCCACTCAAATTGATTGTCTACATTGTTATAGTTAAATGAATTAACAATTGCGCTATCAGGAGCGGTTGCAACTTTCCTTTGCAAAACAAACGCTGTTTTGTCTGCTCTTTTAAGATCATCTGGGCTACTTGTATTAAATATTGGTTCAATCTTAAATAAGTTTTGTTCCAAAATAATGTGAGCCTTAGGGATTTTATAAACAGTTACATCATTGCCATTAATTGTAAATGGAGCAGCATTATTAATGGTAACTTTATAACCTTTAACAAAATAGTTAACCGTTGTTGTACCAGTTGTTACTGTAATGTCTGGATAAGGGCTCCATCTTAAATAATGGTCAAATACTCCGCCCACTTCCTTCATTTCCACTTTAACGCCAGAAATCTTTTCAGGAACTTGGGTTTTATATCCGTCATAAGTAAATTCTTTTGTAAAATCACTATCCAACAAAAACGCTTGATTAGCAATGCCTTGCGCAAAACTAATTTTAAATGTGTCGGTAGATGTAATAACGCAATTTGCAATAATATCAAATATGTTAATTGTGTATTCGGCAGCGCCTGCAATTTTGTAATTATAATAGCTAATTTTGCCATTTTTATCAGTAACTTTTATAATCAAATTGTTGGCATTGCTTACAAAAGCACCAGCCGTAAACTTAACTTTTGTGCCTATTACAGTTGTGTTTGTAATCGTAACAGAGTTTGCTTCATCATCAATAAACATTGAATCCAACTTAACATCTGGCATTTTTTCGGTATTAGTAACGTCAACCATTACAGTTTCGCCTTTAATAACGTTAATTGCGTTTGTCAAACCATCATACTTTAAGTTAGAATTTGTTATCTCATCTGTAATTAAATTGATGTTTAACTTGTAATTTTTGCCTGTCATATAATTGAATGCAACATGATAATTTGCGCCAACATTTGTCAATGTTAAAGTTTCTTCTGCGGTTGCTTCGTTAAATTTGTACAAACTTACGCCAATACTAAAGCCATTTGGCAATGCGCTTGTCAAGCTAAAATCTAATGTGTTTGTTGCGTCATTGTAAGGTTGAGTTGCAACGGTAACGCTTACAGATGACAAATTAATAGTTATTTCGTTGCTAGAAGGCAAGTAATAGATGTTGTCGTGCGTTGAAAGGTCTGCATTTGACAAATCAATATTATTGTCTGTAACAGCAACAATTTTAATTTTTGCGCTGTTTGCGGTAACTTTAGAAATTAAATCATTTAAAGCTAATTTAACTGGAGCAACATCTGCAGGGTCGGCAATTGCTAAAATTGTTTGTTTTTTAACATTATCAACATAGATATCATAGCTTGTTGCGTTTTTAACTTTTGCCCAAGATATTTCATCTTTATTAACTACGATATTGCCTGCGTTGTTGTTTATATTGATAGCGTCAAGTGTTTTAACTATCATATTAACAGGCTTAGATTCGGTAGAAATTACAATCTCCATTTTGCCACCGTTGTTAATAATATTGCCGTTAGAAACCATTAAGAATGTAAATTTAATGCCATTAGATGCCAACGACCAATCTGGAGTTTTGCCATTTTCATCAACGATTTTATCCATTAGGATACTGCCACCTCTTGTGCTTACTGTGTTTTTGTAAGTTGTAGGAACAGTCTTGCCATCTGTAAACTCATATGTAATTAGCATAGAGTCAAAATTAGTATCATTAAATATCCAACTAAATGCGCCTCTATTGTAAGTAACATTAGGGTTAGTAAATTTATTTAAATTAAACTCCAATTCATTACTAAAGTTTGATGGTTTGTAAAGCAATGGATTGGTTTGTGAATCAACTAAATCGCCATCAAACATCTGTATTCTAAATCTTGTATTTTTTGTAATTTGATAAAACTCAATACCATTTGCTCTTAAGAAAATTTGCAAATTGCCATCAACAATTTTGCGTACAATATCAACTTGGCTAAATGCAACGCTAAGTTGACTGCTAGCAACATTTCCTGTTACTGGAGCAAATGCGCTCCAAACGCCACTTGTTAGAGTTGAAACTTCCATATAAATGCCTGTCGCATTAGAAATATTGTTCCAAGTTATGCAATTATTATTACTGCTAATAATTGGTGTTGCCAATTTTTTAGCGACAGTTACTTTGCCTAGGACAGCAGTTTTAACAGAACTTGTATAAACTGCGCCATCGCCAATAGCTGTAATAGAAACATTAAAATCGCCAATACCTAAAACTTTTAAATCATATCTTGCTCTGCCGGCATAATCGGTAGCTTTAATGCTAATTTTTTCCGTTGTGGTGTTATTAAACCCACCTGTAATATCCAAAATATATTCAACAGCGCCTTCTAAATTGTCCCAAGAAATAACGCCATCAGCAGTTTTAATAGTGCTTGTATTAACAACAAGTTGTTTTGTTAATATCATTTCAGAATTTTTAATAATATCGGTTTCTACTTCCCAAACAAAAGTTTTGGTATCTTTTGCAAAAAAGTTTTCTTCGCCCTGAACGGCAAGTGTAAACCTACCATCTTTTTTTGCCCCAAGTTTTGCAAGTAATGCGTCATTTACAACAACAGAACAAGTTGTAACTCCGCTAGCCGTGGTTTCAGTGATATCTAAAGCCTCAATAATATAAGCAATTTCTGTATTATAGTTGCGCTCTAAATAAACCAATAAGTTTTGTTTACTAATTTTGTTAAATTTAAATGTGCGAGTAGCTTGCTCATAATTAATTGTAACATTTGGTTTAACAACATTAACCTTAACAGTATCTACAATGGTGTTTTTAAACATCTTGCCATCGCCAATAGCCTGAATTTGTAAAGGTATATCTGCGCCAAAGTTTGCAGGCACTAGCTTGCCAAACTCTTTTAAAATCCATTCTTTTGCGTTAAAGGTGTGCGCCTCTCTTGAAACTTCTGCAATAATTGAACCGTTGTACAAAACGTTATATTTTGTTGCATACTTATTGCTCCAATTAATAACGCCCAAATTGTTGATTGTAACATCGCTTACCACAATATCTTTTTGAGTTGCGGTAATAACATTTGCAGGCGCCACTTGAGCGTATGTTTCGGTTGAACTAATGTAATATTTGCCATCGCCAACAGCTTGAATAAACATCTTAATACTAGCGCCAGTAAACCTAGCTTTAAAATTAAAGGTGTTAATTGTTGGGTAATTTTGCAAGCTGTCGCTCGTAATAGTTTTGCCAGTTTCATCACAGAAAATAATCCTGTAATTTTTTGCCATAATTTGCGTGTTAGCGTCAATTTTATCCCACGTAGCAAGATAATCATCTGTTGCGCTAAACGCTATTGTAGGAGTTTGTAAAGTGATTGTTTTCAAAATGGTTACGGCTTTTACAACTCCGCCAATTTTATTAAATTCTACAATATCCGAATTTTCGTAATAAGTTGTTTCTGGGTTTTTGGCAATTGCTTGCACTTTGATATTGCTAATCTCGCCCAATGTTATCTTAGGGAAATTGTATGTAAATGTCAATTTTCCATCAGCGGTAGCAACTCCAGCACTGTATGGAACGTACTCTATCATATTATCCGTTACTAATGTTTCGCCCACAACATTGCCTTTGGCGTCAAGAGAATATTGTACTCTTGTTAAAGTATATAGTATCTTATATTGATCTATATAAGTATCTGCGCCAGAAATGTTTTCTTGTTTCCAAACAATTGCATTTTTTGTTGTGTTATCAAAACTTGCAACTGGAGCGCTAATTTTATTTTTTAACACGATTTCTAATACTGCTTCTTCAGATGGAGCGATATCCGTGCCAACTGCTTTCACAGTAAAAGTATATTTTCCTTGCAATTTTGTAACGTCAAAACTATTTGCGCCAATTTTATCCATTTTTACCCAATTTATATCGGTGTCCTTTTTGTATGAAACATAATACTCAACATTTGTGCCGGAAACTGGCCTCCACGATATTGCATTGCCTATTAACTGAACATCTGGGGTGTCAAGTTGGTCCCATTTTGATGGATTGCCAAAATCGCTTGCGCTCATACAATATGTTTTAACTTTAGTAATAGCGTCCTCTTTAAACAACGTGCCGGTTACTGCCAAAACGCTATAAGAAGAACCCAACGCAACTTCTGCTGCGCTAAGAATTTTTGTTAATGAATTGTTAACATTCAAAATTTCTTCAGTTGTTGATGTGCCATCTATTAAAGTTGTTTTGATAATATATTTTGGCGCATCAGAAAATTCTTCAGAAGAAATTTTCCAATTGAATACAAAAGTGCCATCGCTATTTTGGGTTTTTGTTGGATTTGTAGGATTGCCATATCTTACAACATTCAATTTTACTCGTTTTGTGCTAATTTTTGGCAAAGCATTTAAATTGCTTTCTTTCGCAAAAACGCTAACTTCATATCTGCCTGCTTTTTTCATTTCAGCAATGCTTGCAATATTAATTTTTCCGCCAACAACAAAATCAGCCAATGGCTTGCTTGCGCAAACTATTTCTTTTTTGCCGTTTGCATCAAATCTATTGATATTAACCAAGTAACTAACGCCCGGTGTTAATGTATTTGTAATATTGTAATCTTTGTCAATTTGTATTTCGCCTATATCATTTAGTTTATAAACTGGATATTCTATATCAATATTATTTGTATCTTTTTTGATAAATGTGCAATCTTTAACAAATTTGTCGCCAATGCCCCTTACCACAATTTTATATTCGCCCGCAGGGAAATCTGCCATAGCGCCCGCAGGAATAATTGTAGAATAAGTATAAGGGAAAGCAACTCCCGGCGAATCAAACGCCTTTACCATAGGTGTTGTATAAACAACCGTTTTAGTAACGCCACCATCTACGCCAACTTCCTCTTTAATTAAATCAACAACAAAGCCTTTAAAATAAAACTTTTTAACATCATTTTCGTTTCCAACAAATAATGACCTAGCTTCCCACCAAACACGCAACTCATCGCCCTTGTTATCAAAGTTGATACTAGGAATAGTGTCATCAAAATCAAACTTTTTAACTTCGATTAATTTGTTGTTTGTATCTGCAATTTCTGGAGTAAAATCAATGTAGCTAATTAAATTATCAGCGCCAGTATCTTTTTTAGTTGTCATCGATAAGGCAAAAAACTCAGTTTCCGTACCGTTTGCAAACAATGTGCCCTCTGCGCACCCCGGTACAGTTGCATCTTTTAGCATATCGTTAATAAGTAAAGAATTGTAACTGTTACTATTAACTATTGAACTTTTGTCATATGTATAAATTTGAAATTTATTGCCTTTATGAATATTTTTGTAATAAAGCTTGTATTCGGCAACATAATCAAACAATTCTTGGCTAACATTCCAAAATAGTTTAATATCCATAGCATCAAGGACTTTGCCAACAAGTGGAAGTAGCAACTCTTTGTGCAAACGATAGCTTGTAGGTACAACATACAAAGTTAAATCTGCGCCACCATCAACTTTTGTGCTTGCAATTTGAGGCACAACTTTAAATGTGTCAACAATCGTGTCGGCATAAATATGCTCGGTTATATCAACTTTGATAATTGTATCGTTGGCGGTAACAGGCACATTTTTAATAACGTCATTGCCTTTAAAAATGTCATAGCTTGCAACGCCAGCTTGTTTTGTAAATGTTAAATATTTTTTGACAACATCGTTATTTGCGGTGTCCTTTTCGGTAATAAATTCTATCTTGCTATCGGTAACCCCAATTTGCGATTGTACAATAAAGCTATTTGTGTCAGACACAGCGGTAGGCTCAGAATTGATATATTTGTTGTTGACAATTTCCACTCCGCCTTCTGTGTATTTTCCATTTGCCTTAGCTTTAACAGAAAACCAATATTTACCTGCTTCAATATCAAGGTCCTCGCCATCGCTAATTAACAAATTGTTAGCTTTTGTCGTGCCCTCGCTACTTGGTAAATAGTTGGCTAAATCTAGTTTATAATTAGGTGTGCCATCAACATATTTAACAAAAAGCCTTTGCTTAATGCCAACTGCAACACTTGTATCCACTTTAATAACCTTTCCGTAGATGTCAACAACCTTGTAAACATCAATTTCAAAATCTTCAATGGCGCTACCATTGACAAAACTATATGTCCAAGAAATAACATTATTTGCAATTTTTGCATCAGTTATTGCTGGCAACTTTTCAAAAATATTTAAATTGATTACTTCACTTCTATCAGCGTAACCAACAATTTTATTGTCAGCTGATAATAAGTTAATTTCCAAATAAAATTCATTTTTATAGCCTGCAACATCATCTTTCAAGTCTTTAATGTTGTACTGATAAACTTTTGTGCTGTCTTTGTCTGGCAATGTGCCTTTTGGGGTGTCTTGAGTGTAAGATGCTAGCAATGTAAATGGCTCATCAACAAGTGGCGCAATATCAGAAGATTGTGCAGTTTTTCTTGTGTAAAGCTTGTAAGAAACTGTGATGCCCAACGCTTTTTGCTCAGCTTCCTTAGCAATTGGCAACCAGTAAATATATTCGCCCTTAGTAGGATCTAGGGTAAGATTTGGTTTAGAGATATTTGAGAACATTAGAGTATTACTATTAAGAGAGTTAGAATATAGAGTTGCATCGTTAGGAACCGCTACAACATAGTATTTAAAATTACGAGGGTTTTCGATTAGAGGGCTAATTAAATCAGGTTTGTTGACAAACTCATATTCGTTTGTGTCAACTTCTGCACGGAGAGTAAATTTGTCGGCAACAGTTGCGCTATTTGCGCTACGCCAAATTTGATAAGATTTTGCATTTGCAACAGCGCCCCAAATAATTTTTTT
>JAVVTM010000034.1:0-10802 GCA_036653655.1 Clostridia bacterium
GGTTGTTGCTATTTGCACAGCCCTCTACACCAGAAGCCGCTTTAACATTTTCTTTGCTAGCTTTAGCTCCACCGCCAAACATTTGCATCATATTACCCAAATTTTGCATCATTGGATTGTTTTGAGCAAACATATTATTCATATCACCGCCAAACATATTAAGTAAATTCATTGGGTTGGAGTTGTTATTGCCATTGCTGTTTTGATTTTGACAATTATTTTGGCTAGAATTTTGGTTATTTGAAAAATTTGATTGTTCAAACATTTTTCACCTCACACAATATAATATGCGTACATATAATAATATGTGAGGTGAGTTATGAAAGATTTAAGAAGCTACATAAAAAATCAAAATATTGATAAAAGTCAAGTGCCAAAAGAAGTGCAAAATCAAGTTGATTATTACAGCGGAATGAGCCAAGATAGGTTGGTTAAAGAGTTTTATAAAATGGCTGAGGAAGAAAAGCGTAAAGGAACTTTAAACCAGCAACAAGTTGATGCGTTTTACAAAAATATTGCTCCGATGTTAACACCAGAGCAACAAAACAAACTTAAAAGCTTGTTAAAAACAATTTAAAATGCAACATTTTAGCTTAATATCTTTTAGCTTAGATTTTTTAGATATAAGTTTTAGCGCTAACTTTTTTTATATAGTCTTTTAGTGTTAACTTTTTTATCTTAACATTTTAGATATAAATTTTTTATCTTAGTTGTTTGCTTAAATTTTTAAGTTTTAAATCTTTTGGCTTAGATTTTTTTAGATAAAATATTTTTAAGATTATTTGCTTGTTTCAATAAGTTTATCTAGGGCGTTAATTAGCAAATTGATGTCCCTTATATCATTATTGTAGCCAATACTAACACGCACAGCGCCCCTATCAAGAGTGTTTAAATAGTTGTGCGCTAGTGGTGCGCAATGCAACCCGGCACGCACGGCAATGTCGTTTTGATTTAAAAAATCGCCCACTTCGCTACTTGTAAAATTTTTAACATTAAAGGCGATAACATTAGAGCCACTTGGCGAATAAAGCTGTATTTGATTGTTTTGCGCAAGATAAACCCACAGTTTTTCTGCAAGATAGTCGATAAGATTTTTGATGTTAAAAAGATTAGCTTTTGTCCAAATTAGCGATTCTTTTAGCCCAATAATAGCAGGAGTATTCAGCGTGCCACACTCATACGCCTCTGGTTTGATTAATGGCATATAAAGTTTAGAGCTAGAAACGCCATTTCCGCCATAAATAATTGGCTTTAAATTTATGTCATTTTTAACAACCAATGCGCCAATGCCTTGAGGTCCGTGCAAACCTTTATGCCCTGCAATTGCCAACATATCAATGTTATTTAGGCTTGCATCAATGCTAATATGCCCCAAAGCTTGCGCTGTATCAAGCAAAAAAACCATATTATTTTTTTTAGCAAACGCTCCAATACTAGCCAAATCGCAAGTGTTGCCCGTTACGTTGCTTGTGCAATTAATTACTAGCATTTTGGTTTGAGGCGAAACAAATTTTTCTAGTTGTTGCGCATTAATAACCCCCGCTTTATTTGGGAAAGCGACAGTCATAGTTATTTTTTTTGCCGTTGCAGTTCGTAAAGAGGGCGCAATGTGGAGTTGTGTTCAAAAACGGTAGTAACAACATTTATTGGGTAGTTTAGGGTGTTAATATAGCCAAAAATGCCCAAATTTAACGCCTCGGTGCAATTTGAAGTAAAAATTGTTTGATATTCATCGTTAGCGCCCACAATATCTTTTAACAAATCACGAGTTTGCAAAATTTTTTGTGCGCTTGCAAGCGATTCTTTATAAATTCCTCTGTTAGAATTGGTGGAAAATTTTAATTCTTGCGCCATAGCTTCAATCATTTGTTGCGGTTTGAAGCGTGATGTTGCCGAATTATCTAAATATACCATAAAACCTCCATAACATTTTATTAACACATATCATTAATGTTTTTATTAACTAATAATTAATGTTTTTATTAACATATTTGTGCTATCAATAATATATTATGATGTACGGGTTACATAATATAACTTTTGGAGGCTATAATGGAAATTTTAGTTGTTTTTGAATCCCGCACAGAAAGTATGAAATTTTTAAATTTGTTTACTGATAGTGTTTTTTTTGCTCAAGGAGTTAACAACCCTCGTGAAATAACAAAAAATTGTGGAATGTCGGTTAAAATAAATAAAAAAGATTTACAAATTGCATACAATTTATTAAATCAATATCCTTTTAAACATTTTTTTGGTATGTTTATCGAGGAAAACTACAACAATTTAAAACATTTCAAACGAATTTAAATACGGAAAAGGAAATTTTCCGTATTTTCTTTTACTTTTGCGCTAAAAATATTAAATAGTTTCAAAAATTGTTAAATTTTATCTTAGTTTATGCTATAATATTAGCAATGAAAAGCAAAATAAACATAGAAGAAATTATTCAGCATTTAAAAGCTATGCACCCAAATCCTGTGTGTGAATTGGTTTACAATTCTCCATTTGAGCTTTTGGTTGCAGTAATTTTGTCGGCGCAATGCACGGATAAGCGAGTTAATCAAGTTACAAGCGTGTTGTTTAAGCAATTTAACACACCACAACAATTTGCGCAACTAACGACGGAGCAGTTGAAACCATACATTTTTACTTGTGGCTTTTTTAATAATAAGGCAAAAAACATTATCGCTACCGCCAAAACTTTAGTTGATGAGTTTAATGGCGTTGTGCCAAACACGGTTGATGAATTAATAAAATTGCAAGGTGTTGGCAAAAAAACCGCAAATGTTGTTTTTGCTGTGGGTTTTGGTGGCGACGCTATCGCTGTTGATACGCATGTTTTGCGTGTTAGCAACAGGTTGGGGCTTGCTAACTCTAAAAATCCGCTTGAGGTTGAAAAACAATTAAACGCCGTTATACCCAAAGAGGAATGGTCGGTTTTTCATCACTTGCTTATTCATCAAGGCAGATATATTTGTAAAGCGCAAAAGCCAAAATGTGAAGAATGTAACTTAAATGATGTGTGTAATTATTTTGCAACTGTAAATAAAGATAATAATAAAGGGAAAAAAGATAATAAAAACGCAAAAAACTAAAACATATAAACATTAGAAATAAAATAATAATCAACTATTAGCAATTAACAAAAAAAAGTGTTAATAATAAATAGTATTAAACCTACACTGCAAAACCATAAACACAAAACAAAAATATAAGAAGATAAGTACAAAGCCATAAATATAAAACAAAAATACGAAACGAAAATACAAGAAAATAATTACAAAACTATTAAGACAAAACCAAAATATGAGAAGATAACTACAAAACTATTAAGACAAAACAAAAATATAAGAAGATAATTACAAAGCCATAAATATAAAACAAAAATACGAAACGAAAATACAAGATGATAATTACAAGACGAAAATACAAAAAGAAAAAACAAAAAAAATATAATTTTTACAGGGGGTAAAGGTTAATGAAAATTGTTAAAAAAAGAGTGTTAGCTCCGAATGTTAACGAGTATGAGTTTGAAGCTCCGCTAGTTGCGAGGCATGCCAAACCCGGGCAATTTATTATCTTAATTGTAGAAAAAGATGGCGAAAGAGTCCCTTTTACAATTTGTGATATTAACAAGCCAAAAGGCACAATTACCATTTTGGTGCAAACCATTGGTTACAGCACGCAAAAGCTTGCCGAACTTGAGGTGGGCGACAGCGTAAGCGATTTGGTTGGGCCGTTAGGCAACGCAACAGATTTGTCGCAATACAAAAATGTTTTGTTGATTGGCGGTGGCATTGGTAGCGCAGTTATATTTCCACAGGCAAAGTTTCGCAAAGAAGCTGGTTTGCCTTGCGATGTAATTGTTGGCGCAAAAACTAAGGAATTGATAATGTACGAAAACGAGTTTTTAGCAAACACAAAAAATTTGTACATTGTTACCGATGATGGCAGTTATGGCGACAAAGGGTTTGTAACAACAAAATTTGAGGAACTTATGGCAAAAGGCAACAAATATGACGTTGTTTTGGCTGTTGGCCCTATGATAATGATGAAAGTTGTTTGCGAGGCGACAAAAAAATATAACCTACACACAATCATAAGTATGAATAGCGTTATGGTTGATGGCACTGGTATGTGTGGCGGTTGTAGGGTTATTGTTGGTGGCGAAACAAAGTACGCTTGCGTTGATGGCCCAGAATTTGATGGTCATTTGGTTAATTGGGATATCGCAATGAACCGTTCTAGGTTTTATACCGAACACGAAGGCAAGTGTAAATTAAGGAGTAAGTAATATGGATAATAAAATTAGAAATAATGTTAATTTACAAGACGCTAAGGCAAGAGTAACAAATTTTGATGAAGTTAGTTTAGGTTTTACTAAAGAGCAAATGCAAATTGAGGCTACTCGTTGCTTGGGGTGCAAAAACGCTCCTTGTGTGCAAGGTTGCCCAGTTGGCGTACATATACCACAGTTTATTGCAAAATTAAAGCAAAATGATTTGGACGGCGCAGTAACAGAAATTAAACTTACAAACAATCTTCCTTCCATTTGTGGTAGGGTTTGCCCACAAGAAAAACAGTGCGAAAGCAGGTGTGTGCGCAAGGACAAGCTTGGTGGTTCGGTTAATATTGGAGCGCTAGAAAGATATGTTGGCGATTACGCTTTATCTAAAGAAACCGAAAAAGTACATATTACCAAAAATGGCAAAAAAGTTGCCGTTGTAGGTTCTGGCCCAGCCGGGCTAACATGCGCCGCTGATTGCGCAAAAGCAGGCTTTGATGTTACTATTTTTGAAGCATTTCAAAAAGCAGGTGGCGTTTTAGTTTATGGCATACCAGAATTTAGATTGCCTAAAGATGCCGTTGTTAAAAAAGAAATTGACAATTTGGCTGCGTTGGGCGTTAAAATTCAACTAAATACAGTAATAGGCAAAACGCTTTATATTGAAGATTTGTTGGAAGAATTTGATTCAATTTTTATTGGTACGGGCGCAGGCTTGCCAATGTTTATGAATATTGAAGGCGAAGCGCTAAACGGCGTTTATTCTGCCAATGAATATTTGACAAGATGCAACCTAATGAAAGCTTACAAAGAAGATGCAATTACACCAATTTATCGTGGTAAAAATGTTGCAGTAGTGGGCGCTGGCAACGTTGCTATGGATTCTGCCCGCACAGCAATGCGTTTGGGCGCAGAAAATGTTTATGTGGTTTACAGGCGTTCTGAAGCAGAAATTCCTGCAAGACACGAAGAATATTTGCACGCAGTTGAGGAAGGTATTCAGTTTTTGCTACTTACCAACCCAATAAAAATTGTTGGCGAAAAAGCGGTTAGCGGTATGGTTTGCCAAAAAATGCAACTTGGCGAATTGGACGCTTCTGGCAGAGCAAGGCCAATGGTAATTGAGGGTAGCGAATTTACTATCGCTTGCGATGAGGTTATTATGGCGCTTGGCACAAGCCCAAATCCATTAATAAAAAACAGTTACAAGGCGCTAGAAATTACTAAAAGAGGCACAATAGTTGTAAGCGAAGATACAATGCAAACAAACATCGAAAACATCTATGCTGGCGGTGATACCGTAACGGGTTCTGCCACTGTAATATTGGCGATGGGCGCTGGCAAAACTGCCGCTCATTCTATTATCGAAAAATTTAAATAACAGTAAAATATTATAAAAACCACAAAATTTATTGTTTTAAAGCGATTGTAAAAGGTTATTACTATAAAATATTATAAAAACCGCTAAATATATTGTTTTAAAGCGATTGTAAAAGGTTATTACTGTTAAAAAGTAGTTGTTAATGTGTTATTACTTAAAATTAATTAATTATCAAAACGATAATTATAGAAAGTAAAAAGGATAAATATATGTTTATAGACGTAGCAAAAATTTATGTTAAAGCAGGCGCAGGTGGCGATGGAGTTGTTTCTTTTTACACCGAAAAGTATGTGCCTAATGGTGGGCCTGATGGTGGCGATGGCGGTAATGGCGGAAGCATTATTTTTGAAGTTGACAAAAGCGCAACTACATTAATAGATTTTCACTATTCAAAGCATTTTAGAGCGGAGGAAGGTTCTAGGGGCGGTCCAAAAAATTGCACAGGCAAAAGTGGTAAAGATTTAATTATTAAAGTGCCAAAAGGTACGCTAATTAAAGATGCCGAAACTGGGCAAGTTATTGAAGATATGTTTTATGATGATAGCAAGTTTGTTTTGCTAAAAGGTGGCGTTGGCGGTAAGGGTAATGCTAGGTTTGCAACCTCATTGCGCAAAGCTCCACGATTTAGCCAAAAAGGCGAGGCAACTCCAGAACGAGAAATCGTTTTAGAATTAAAAACTATCGCAGATGTGGGCTTAGTTGGCTTTCCTAATGTTGGCAAATCAACACTCCTTTCAGTCGTTTCTGGCGCAAAACCAAAAATTGCTAACTACCATTTTACAACGCTATCTCCAAATTTAGGCGTTGTTACTCGTTTTCACGAGGCTTTTGTTATGGCGGATATCCCCGGGCTTATTGAGGGCGCAAGCGAAGGTTTGGGCTTAGGCTATGATTTTTTGCGACATATTGAGCGTGTGCGTTTGATTATTCACGTTGTTGATATTAGCGGATGCGAAGGCAGGGACCCTTTTGAAGATTATGTTAAAATTAATAACGAACTTGATAATTACGATATAAAACTTTCTAGTTTACCGCAAATTGTTGTGGCAAACAAGTGCGATTTATTGCAAGATTTAAGCGTTGTTGCGGAGTTTGAAAAAAAAGTTGGCGTAAAAGTTTACCCAATTAGCGCAATCACAACCAAGGGCACAAAAGAACTTATTGACAAAATTTTTGAGGAATTAAAAACATTGCCAATTGTAGAACCATTGCAATTTACACCTTTTGAATACGAAAAAGAGGACAAAACTTCTTACACAATCACACGTTGTGATGACGGCGCATATTTGGTTGAAGGCGGTTTAGTTAACCAATTAATACGAAATGTTGTGTTGTCAGACACGGAGTCGTTTAGCTTTTTCCAAAGAATGTTAAGAGAAAAAGGCGTTATTAAAAATTTATATAAAAAAGGAGCAAAAGATGGAGATATCGTTAGAATTGGCGATATTGAATTCGAAATGATTGATTAGTATGGATAGTAAAACAAGAGCGTATTTAAAGGGTTTAGCAATGAAAATTCAACCCACTACTCAAGTTGGTAAAAATGGAATTACCCAAAATGTTTTGGCGCAAATTGATGAGGTTTTAGAAGCTAGGGAATTGGTTAAAATTACAGTTTTTAAAAATTCTGATATTGCGTGCAAAGATATTATCAACGAATTGGCACAGCAATTACAAGCTGAGCCAGTGCAGTTTATTGGCAATAAAATTGTTTTGTACAGGTTTTCTAAAAAAGATGATGTCAGACATATATTAGATTTTTAATTATTGCGCAAAATCTTTAATGAGTTGCAAGAATTTTATAATTAGTTGCACTAAATCTTAAATAAGTTGCACAAAATCTTTAATAAGTTTAATTAATATTACTTAATTCTCTACTGGTTAGCTAGTAGAGAATTTTTCGTATAAAAACTGTATAATTATGCAGTTTTTTAAAGCATTTACAATTTATCAAATTTGCCATGTTTTGTGTTTTTAATTTTACTAATTGGCAATAAACACAAAATTGAAAGCAGGCAAGAAATGGCGGAAAGTATTAAATAGTAATTTTTAAGGGGCGTAATAAAACTTATTAACGCTAAAATTACTGCGGTAAAAAGATAGTGTTTAATATTGTTTCGGCTAAATATTAAATTGAAAATTACTGAGGGGCTTTGCCTAAATTTTTTGGTGGAGGAAAGTACAACAAGATTGTGTTTTTTTAAAATGGAAAAAACTTTTTTTAGGCTAACAAAATAGAATTTTTTTGGTAATTTGTCCAAAATTGAAAGTGAACTTCTATCTAAGCGCTTGTAAATTATATAAATATCATCAATATTTAACTTAACGGCTTTTTGGTTTAGGGCAATTAAATCTTCTGCGGAAACATTTGAGTTTTTTTCAAAATAGCAAATTAATTCTGTGTCGCTTGTTAGGTATTTATCTTGTTTTTTAAAGTTATCTAGTAGGTTTAAAAGTTTGTCATACACAAATTCGCTACCCAAAATGTAGCAATCAAAAACAAAATTATTAAAGCTTATATTGCACTGTTTTTGCTTAATTAAATGCAAAATTAAGCTTAGCAATAATGTCGCAACAACCGCAATCATTAACGCAAGCAACATTTTGTCAAACACAAAAGCTATTAAAATAAATGTACCAACAAAAAATAAAATTCTTATTGCAATAAAGTCTAACATTTTTCCCATATGTTAATTATTGCTAAAACTAATTAAATAATACATTCTATTTAAAATTTATAACAAAAAAATTGTAAAGCAATGCAAAATTTTGCTTATTATTGCAGAGTTTTAAATTTTGCAACAAAATAATGCATAAATAAGTAATATTGTATTGAAAAATAAAACAAAAAATGTTACAATAATCATATGAGAGTTGGAATTTTTGGTAGCGCATTTGACCCACCGCACAATGAGCATATAAACATTTGCAAAAGAGCAGTAGAGCAGTTCAATTTGGATAGGCTTGTGTTGTTGCCCTCTTACAAAGCGCCACACAAAATTACCACCACTAGCGTTAAAAATAGGCTGGATATGGCAAAACTTGTTGCCCAAAACAACAATTTTGAGGTTTGCGATATTGAAATATCAAGTAAAGACAAAAATTACACATACAACACATTGCCAAAGCTTAAAAAAATTTATGGCGATGAAATTTATTTTATTATTGGTGGCGATAGTATTTTAAATTTTGACAAATGGTATAAACCGCTAGAAATTTTAAAAATGGTTACGCTGTGTGTTTGTAGCAGAGGCAAAAATGTTGAGGCGGTTAAAGAAAAATGCAGTTTTTACACATCAAACTACAACGCTAAAATTTTATTAATTGATTATTTGCCTGAGGATATTTCTTCAACAAAAATCCGTACGGAGCTATTTTTGCAAGAACAATCGCAAGATATCCCCGATTATATTAACAATTATATTACTGAAAACAAAGTTTTTAACAGATATAAACCGCTAATCAACAAGTTGAAAAACAATTTGAGCGAAGCCACATTTGCGCATAGTTTGCGCACTGTAAAATATGCAATGCAACTTAATGAAAAGCTTGGGCTTGATGCAAACGAGGTTTTTGTTGCCAGCTTGTTGCACGATTGCGCTAAAAATTTGTTAAGCAACAAACCAAAAGAATATAATGCAGAAGTGGCGGTTAATAACCCTGATTTGCCTAGCAACAAACCAAAAGAATTTAATGCAGAAGTGGCGGTTAATAACCATGATTTGCTAAGCAACAAACCAGAAGAATATAATGCGGAAGTGGCGGTTAATAACCCTGATTTGCTAAGCAATGCCCAAAATGATTTGCGCAATAACGGCAAAACAACCTTGCGCAATGACAGTAATAACACTAAAAGCAACAACAAAAGTAACACAGAAAGCAACAATAAAAATATACAAAACAACAGTATAATTATGCAAGATATTGCCTTAAATATCCCTCAAGATAGCGTTGGCACACCCGTTGCGCACGCTTTTGCTGGCAGTATTATTGCAAAAAATGAATATGCTATTAAAGATGACAACATTTTGCAAGCAATTTATTATCACACAACTGGCAAGGCAAATATGACACAATTGCAAAAGTTAATTTATTGCGCCGACACTTTAGAATTGGGCAGAAATTACGAGGGCGTTGAGCGCTTAAGGCAAGTGATTGAGCAAGATTTTGAAAAAGGCTTTAGGCTAACTTTAATGCGTGGATATGACTATTTGGTGGAAAAAAATTCTGATATTTATCCACTTACAATACAAGCGGTCAATTTTTATAAGGAGTAACACAATGACTATTGAAGAAAGAATATCAATTATTGAAAAGGCTTTAGATGACAAAAAAGCATCTGACATAACATCAATCAAAGTGGATGAAATGACAATTCTCACCGATTATTTTGTTATTTGTAGCGCAAAATCTACCACTCAAGTTAAGGCAATCGCCGATAACGTTGAGGAAGAAATGACAAAAGTTGGGTTTGAACCAGCGCATAAAGAAGGCGGGGCGGAATGTAGATGGATTGTTTTAGATTATGGCGATATTATCGTGCATATTTTTTATGATGAAACAAGAATGCTTTACGCTTTTGACAAGCTTTGGGAAAATGGCAAAAATGTTGAAAAGTTTGTTACAGAAGACTGATATTTTACGCTGTTTTTAATCAATTTTTATTAAACAATATTAACAGAATTTTTGAAACTTGAAAAGATGATAGTGGTTTTTAAAGTATAAAATAAAGAAAACACAAAAAGCTAACAAACGCAGTAAAAAAAAGCATAAAGAAAAAAGCTAACAAACGCAAAAAAACACAGAAAATAACTGTTTAATGAAAGAAAAAACGCATAAAAATAAAGCAATTATTGTATGTAAGAAAATACAAAAAAACGCATAAAAATAAATGCAAAAAAAATGTATAAAAGCAATTATTAAATAGATACTACTACTATGATAAGTTTATTAGCAAACATTATAATTATGGCAAATTTAAGCGTGAGCATAGAGGCGTTTGCAACGCAAAATGCTTTTGTAGAACAAGCTGTCGCAATAACGAACAACGATTGTTGTGTTGTTGCTATAATGACAAAACCTTTTTATTTGTACAGTGAAAAACAAGCTTTTATTAATGAATTGCAAAATGAAATT
>JAVVTM010000035.1:0-10772 GCA_036653655.1 Clostridia bacterium
TACCTTGTATGGCGGCAGTTTCGGCAACAAAAGCAGAGTTGGGCGCAAAAAAAACAAAAAGGCTTTTGGTGTTTTGGATAATAACCGCCTATATTGTGTGCCTACCTTTTGGGCTAATATCTTTTGCAGGAGTGTAATATGAAACCGATAGAAATAGTAGTTATTGTTGTTGCAACTTTACTTGTAATTTTTACGATAGTATTTAATATAAAGCGCAAAAAAAAGTGCGCTGGTGGTTGCGCCAATTGCCACAATAGCGCTTGCGCAAACTGCGCTTGCTCCAAACCAAACAAAAGTGGCGAAAGTGCAAAAGAGGATAGCATACAATGTGGAAAAGAGAATAGCACACATTGTGGAAAAGAGAATAGCAAAGTGGAAGATAATACAAATAATATGCCAAAATAAACCACAAAAAGTGTATCAAATAAAACCATAAATTTATCTAATTAAGGCACAAAAGTTTGTATAATAAAACTACAAATTTACTTAAAAGAACACAAAAAAATGTTAAATAAAACTACAAATTTACCCAAAAGATGACGCTTTAAAACAAGAAAATAATAATAAGGATAATTAGCTTTAAAAAACCTATACTATTTTTATGAATTATCAAGGTTTAATTTGCGTAAGTTTATTAATAGTTGGCATTACTTTTTGCTTTTTTGATGATGTTTTAAAAAAAGTAAAATTAACGCAAATAAAAGCGATGTTTTTGTTGCTGGTTGTGTTAGTTTTAAATTTGTTACCACCCGTTAAAACATTAAATTCCACCATATATTTGGGCGGATTTTCCTTTTTTATTTTATGTTTGATTGGATTATTTTTTGTTAAAGCAAATTTTGCTTTCAATTTACTTTCTATTTTTTTGAATGTTTTGATGTTGATTATGTTACAATTAATTAATGAAAAAATGATAATGAGCAACAAGTTTATCGAGGTGCAAGTGTTAGTTTTGTTGCTTGTCAATTGGCTATCGACAAGGGGTGTTTTGCAAAATATTTTGTGTGGCGTGGTGTCGCTTTATTTGTTTAGTTTGTTGAGTTTTGCGCTACCTTTTATGCGACAAGATTTTTTAATTTTGGGCGGTGGCGAACAATTTTACAGTGTAATTTTGTTTGTATTTTTGGTTATGTTAACCTATAATGTTCGTTTTTACTATGATGAACACAAAAAAGAAAGAAATTTACGCAAAATATAGCCGTGTTATTTGTCAACAATAGCTATTCGCTTGACATAATTTTATAATTAAAATATTATTAACAAGAGGAAAGTATGCCAAAAATTACTAAAGTAGATAAAAACAGTGTTTGTGAAGAACTTGGCATTAAAGTTGGCGAGGAACTTATTGGCTTTAATGACGAAAATATGGTGGATATTCTTGATTATATTTTTTATAATTCGCAGGAAGCTTTTACTATGACCATTTTGTCGTGTGGCGAACTGACAGATTTTGACATCGAAAAAGATGCTTTTGAAGATTTGGGCTTGAGTTTTGAAGATATGGAGCTAAAGCCAATTAGGTGCAAAAACAAATGCGCTTTTTGCTTTGTTGACCAATTGCCAAAAGGCATGCGAGAAACCTTGTATGTAAAAGATGATGATTATCGTTTGTCGTTTATTAGTGGCAATTACATTACCTTAACAAATTGTGGCAAGCAGGAATTGCAAAGGATTGTAAAACTGCATTTGAGCCCTCTTTATATTTCTGTGCACGCTTTTAATAAAGATGTTAAAAACTTTTTAGTAACCAATCCTGAGGGCGGTAAATTATTTGATAAAATTGCCTATCTTGCCTCAAACAATATTACTATGCACACTCAAATTGTAATGTGCAAGGATATTAATGATGGCGATGTGCTAAAGCAAACAGTGGAGCAACTTTACAAGTTTTACCCAAAAGTTAAATCGCTTGCAATTGTGCCAGTAGGGCTAACCAATCACCGTGAGGGGCTAAAAAAGCTTGAACAGATTGATAGTCAAACGGCAAAAAATGTTATAGATTATTGTAAAAATTTTAATGCGAAATTGCGTGAACAATTTGTTTTTTGTTCAGATGAGTTTTATTTGCGAGCAAAAATTCCCCTTCCTAATTACGAAGAATATGGCGATTTTGAGCAAATTGAAGATGGCGTCGGGTTGGTTCAAAGTTTTGTGCACGACGCTGATTTTGCGCTTGAAAATGTTGCAGGCGACAAAAAAATTAGGAAAATTAGCTTGATAACAGGCAAATCGTTTGCAAGCACATTAAAGCAAATTGTTGATAAAATCAAATTAAAATTTGTGGGTTTACAAGCGCAAGTGTTTGACATTACAAACAATTTTTTTGGCGAAAGCATAACGGTTGCGGGGCTTGTAACCGCAAAAGATATTTTGGAACAAACAAGTGGCAAATTGGCGGGTGTTACAATAATCCCCTCCAATATGTTGCGAGAATTTAGCGATACATTTTTAGATGGCGTTACAGTTAAAGAGCTAGAAAAACAATTAAATACAAAAATATTAGTGTGTCTTGGTGGCGAAAATTTAATAGAATTAATAGAGGAAGTACAAAATGATTAAACCTTTAGTTGCCTTAATCGGCAGGCCAAATGTAGGAAAATCAACATTTTTTAATAGAGTAGTAGGAAGAAGAATTTCTATTGTAGAGGACAAACCTGGGGTTACAAGAGATAGGCTTTATGCTGATGCAAATTGGAACGGCTACGCTTTTACCCTAATTGATACGGGCGGATTAGAAATAAAAAGTGATGATACAATGTGGAAACACATAAGAGAGCAAGCAGAAATCGCAATGGATTTGTGTGATGTTATTATATTTTTTGTTGATGGCAAAACAGGCTTATCGCACGAAGATTTTGAGGTGGCGGACCTTTTGCGCAAAAGTTTAAAGCCAGTGATTATTGCTGTTAACAAAATTGACAACAACGAAATGGAGCGTGTTTACGAGTTTTATTCTTTAGGGTTTGATGTGTTTGGAATATCATCTGAGCACGGCAAGGGCATTGGCGATTTGCTTGATGACGTTGTAAAACAATTTAAGGTTAAAGTTGATGAAACCACTGATGAAAATGTGATTAATATTGCCGTAGTTGGCAGGCCAAACGCCGGCAAAAGTAGTTTGGTTAACAAGCTTTTAGGCTTTGAAAGATGTATTGTAAGTGATGTTGCGGGCACAACCCGTGATGCGATTGACACGCAATTTGTTTGGAACGAGCAGACATATAATATTATCGACACCGCTGGTATGCGTAGGCAACGAAGCATTGATGAAAATGTAGAGCAATACAGTGTTATGCGTGCGTTAACGGCAGTTAGGCGGGCGGATGTTGTGGTTGTTATGATTGACAGCAGCGAGGACGTTACCGAACAGGACGTGCGTATTTGTGGCTATGTGCACGAGCAAGGCAAGCCTTCGGTTATTTGTATGAACAAGTGGGATTTGGTTGAAAAAGATTCTTACACCTTAGCGGAGCGCCAAAAAAAGCTTGATGAATCGTTAAAGTTTATGAGTTATTATGAATCCATTTTTATTAGCGCAAAAACGGGGCAGAGAGTGGATAAAATTATGAGTTCGGTCAATTTTGTTTTGAGCGAAGCACGCAAGCGTATTACAACAGGCGTGTTGAACGATGTTGTGCGTGATGCTGTTAGCGTTACCGAGCCACCAAGCCACAATGGCAGAGCGTTAAAAATTTATTTTGCAACACAACAATGTATCGAACCACCAACTTTTATTTTCTTTGTAAACAATAGTGATTTGCTACATTTTTCTTACAAAAGATATTTAGAAAACAGCTTGCGCAAGGCTTTTGGCTTTAAAGGCACGCCAGTGCATTTGATAATTAGAAATAAGGGCGAAGAAGATTATTAAAATTGTTTAATAATGCGGAAATTAAAACTATTAAAACTTATTAAAAATATCAACATTTATTAAAATAATAACAATAAATTGATAGCCGTAATGTATAACTATAATATAAAAAGTTGAGAGTAATGTAACTTAACATAAAAAGTTGATATCAATTATGTGAAACTTAATATAAAAAGTTGATAGTAATGTAAAACAATTTAAAATATAAAAATTGCAAAACATCTAATAAACAAACAAAACAATTAAGAGCATTAAAAGACATAATGTTTGGCTACAAAAAATAAAAATAATTTAATTTTTTTTTAAAAAATATTGTAATTTTTTAGCGTTTGTGGTATATTTAGTAAAATATAAGGAGATTATATGAAATATTTAAATTTAGATGAAAGTTCGTTGCAAAGTGTATTAGCCGAAGAAAAGAAAAAACATACCGAATATGTTGCGCAAAATCTGAAAGTAGATATTACAAGAGGAAAGCCTTGTAAAGAGCAATTAGACATTGCTTTACCTATGTTTGATGTTATTAACAGCAGTTTAAATTACACACCAGATTATCGAAATTATGGCGGAGTTGATGGCATTGCTGAAATGAAAAATATTTTTGCAGAAATTTTAGGCGTTTCTCCAAAAAATGTTATTGTTGGCGATAACAGCAGTCTTAGCCTTATGTATGATACAGTTCAACGCGCGTTACAGTTTGGTTTGCAAGGCAATAAACCTTGGAATAAACTTCAAAAAGTTAAATTTTTGTGCCCAGTACCGGGATACGACCGCCACTTTGGCATTTGCGAAAGTTTTGGCATTGAAATGATTACAGTGCCAATGGATAGCAACGGCCCAGATATGGATATTGTGGAAACTATGGTTGCAAATGATGATAGTATTAAGGGCATTTGGTGTGTTCCTAAATACAGCAATCCAAGTGGCATTACATATTCTGATGAAGTAGTTGAAAGGTTGTGCAAAATGACAACCCTTGCAAAAGATTTTAGAGTTTTTTGGGATAACGCATATGTTGTGCACGATTTGTATGATGAAACCGACCACTTGCTTAACGCATTTGAGTGCGCCACAAAATATGGCAACGAAGATAGATTTTTTATTTTTACTTCCACTTCAAAAATCACATTACCGGGCGCAGGCGTAGCTTGTATGGCGTGTAGCGAAAGCAACGTTAAAGAGGCTTTAGCGGTTATGAAATACAAAACTATTGGGCCAAACAAAGTTGTGCAATTGATGCACTATTTGTACTTGCAAGACATCGCTAATATTCACGAAATTATGAAAAGGCAAGCAAAAATTATCCGCCCAAAATTTGAATATGTTTTAGCAAATTTGGAAAGCAATTTTATAAACGGCGATATTGTAAGTTGGACAAAACCTCGTGGCGGTTATTTTATTAGCATCAATTTGTTAAAAGGTTGCGCAAAAGCAGTTTATGGCATTTGCAAAGAGGCAGGTTTAATCATTACTGAAGCAGGCGCTACATATCCTTTGCGCAATGATGATTTTGATTCTAATTTGCGTATAGCTCCAACATTTACTAGCCAAACCGATTTAATTGTCGCTTGTGATATTATGGTTAATTCAATTAAAATCGCTTGTATTGAAAAAATATTAAAAAAGTAATATTCAAAAAATAAAACTTAAAAAATGATATTAAAGAAATATCAATAAAAAGTAAAACATAAAAAATATACTAAAAAAATTGCAAAGAAGTAACACTTAAAAAGTGATATTCAAAAAATAAAACTTAAAAAAGCAACACCTAAAAATATACTAAAAAATATACTAAAAAATAATATCCAAAAAGTTTTTGTGTGCGTTTGAGTTTTGCAATATGCCATTATAACACAAAAAAACACCAAAATAAAAGAATGTATTTTAACCAATTAACAAAAGTTAGTTGGTTTTTTTTTACTTTATTCATAATTTTAATTTTGATTGAATATAGTTTTAATGAAAGAAAATTGGAGGAATTTATGGATAATTTTGATTTATACCAAGATATTGCAATGCGAACAAATGGAGACATATACATTGGTGTTGTAGGGCCAGTGCGAACGGGTAAATCTACTTTTATAACAAAATTTATGGAAACTATGGTGTTACCTAATATTTCCGACAAAAACCACTTAAAACGAATTGTTGATGAAATGCCACAATCCGCTGACGGCAAAACTATTATGACAACACAACCAAAATTTGTGCCAGATGATGGCGTTAGCATAAGCGTAAGCGATGGCGTTAAGCTAAAAGTAAGGCTGATAGATTGCGTGGGTTATTTGGTTAGTGGAGCAGAGGGGCATAAAGAGGGCGACAAAAGTAGGCTTGTTAAAACGCCGTGGTCCAACGAGGAAATGTCGTTTGAAAAGGCTGCGGAAATTGGCACAGAAAAAGTTATAAAAGAGCACAGCACCATTGGCGTACTTGTTACAACTGACGGCAGTATTACCGATTTGCAACGCCACAATTATATCAACGCAGAGGAGCGAGTTGTCAAAGAATTAAAAGAAATAGGCAAGCCGTTTGTTGTTGTTATGAACACCGCAAATGAAAAAAATGATGATACAATAAAACTGTGCCAAAGCCTAACCGAAAAGTATGGCGCGCCAGTTTTGCCAATTAATATTTTAAAACTAAATGAGCAAGGTATCAATCAAATTTTGCAAAGCGCATTGATGGAATTTCCTATCGAAAAAATTAATGTTAAAATGCCAAAATGGATGCAATGCTTGGCGTTTGACAACCAATATATTAATGGCATATATGGTGATTTAGCTGATACCATTGCAGATTTTGAAAAAATGTATGATTACAAAAAATTGCTACATTTTTACGCTAAAAATGACATTATGGAAAAGGAAGCAGATGTTGATGTTGTGTTTGGCAAAGGGGAAATTACGCTAACATTACACCCAAAACAAAGCTTGTATTACAAAATTCTTTCCGAACAATGCGGTATGGATATTGATGATGATTACAAACTTATTGGCTATCTAAAACAATTAAAAGACTCTCAAGTTAAGTATCAAAAATTAAAATTAGCATTGCAACAAGTGGAGGAAAACGGCTATGGCGTTGTTATCCCAACCAATGAGGATATGATTTTAGAAGAACCAGTTATGGTTAAACACGGCGGAAAATTTGGCTTAAAACTTAAGGCAAAAGCGCCGTCATTGCATATTATGAAAATTGATGTAGAAACAGAAATTAGCCCGTTTGGCGCACAAACGCAAAGCGAGGAAATGATTAATTATCTTATGAACGAGTTTGAAGATAACAAACAAGGCATTTGGGATACAAATATGTTTGGCAAATCGTTAAACACATTGATGAAGGAAAGTATGGATACAAAAGTTAACTCAATGCCCGAAGAAGTTCGCAATAAAATGCGAAAAACTGCAAGCAGAATTGTTAACGAGGGGCGTGGGGGCGTGTTGTGCGTGCTTTTATAAAAGTTATATGATGTTTTTGGCTTTAATTACAGCTAAAACGATTAGTTATTTTGCATTGGGCTTTTAAATTATTATCGCTTGATTAAATAATCGCTGTTAAAAATGCAAAACTAATAGATTGCTAAACAAACCCAAAATATAAAGCGTAAAAACTACAAAAAAATAAAAAGTTGAAGCGTAAAAACTACAAAACATAAAAAGCTGAAGCGTAAAACTAAAACCGCAGGTAATATTTACTTGCGGTTTATTAATTAAAATATTGTAGTAACGGCGATATAAAAGTTTTGTTGCTAAAATTAAATTCGGTATCCAGATGATTTAAAATATATTTCTGTTCGCTGTTAAAATTTTGTGGGCTTTTTTTGAACCTAACAAAAACCGCTTTAGATAACGGGTTAAGTTTTTTGTAGTTTAATCCACCCCTAAAGTAAAATATTTTTTCTATTTTGCCATAATTGTCGCCTAAAAAATTTTTGCTTGTAGTTACAATTTCTTCTTGAGTTAGGTTGCTTACGCCAGTAAAAAACAAAACAAACTTTTTTGGCAAACAGTTAACCAAATTAATAAAATAATCCAAGCCGTTGATAGTGCCATTGTAATATCCACCGCCATAAATAATGTAATCATATGGCAACAACTCTTTTAAAGTGGGCTTGCAATGAAAAATATCACAGTTTAATTCTTCTGCAATCCATTGCGCATATTTTTTTGTGTAATTCATACGGGAACTATAAATTATAGCAATTTTATTCATATTTTCTCCTTATAAATAATACCAAATAATAAAGAATTTTGCAACGAAATTAAGTTTTTTTTGTTTATTGTTGTAATATTAAAAAATGGAAATAATATTACAATGTATCTTAAATTTTAAGATTAATTAAATATTAATCTAAAAAATATAGATTGTCAACAATAAAATCTATTTTTTTAAGATAATAATAAAAATGGAGGAAATATGACAACATTTAGTAATATATTAAAAACATTAAGGACAGAAAAAAATTTAACGCAAAAAGAATTGGCAGATGCTTTAAATTCTTCAAATAAGAATATTTGGAATTATGAAAAAGGAATAGCAGAACCAAATAGCGCAATGTTGTGCGCAATTGGCGATTATTTTAAAGTGAGCGTAGATTATTTGTTAGGGCGAGAAAGTGAAGATGGCAGAGTAGTTATGGTTAATGATGTTGCAGAAAATTTGACGCAAAGCGAAAAAACATTATTACAAAATTATAGGCGACTAAATAAAACAAACCAAGGTGTTGTGGATAATGTTACAAATTCGTTGGTGGAAAGCGCAACAGGTTTGCAAAATATTAAGCGCAATTAAAAGTGATGGAAAAAGCGCCCCAAAAGTTGGACATATTAAAAGTATTTATAGCTAAATACTCACATAGTTATTAACCGCAAAATTTTGGCATTTCAGCAAAAAAAGCGTAAAAAAATACTCACAAATGGCAATTTGTGAGTTGTTTTAGCCCAGTCTTTATCAATTTGAGCGTTTGGTGCGCCTTCGGGGACTCGAACCCCGGACCCATTGATTAAGAGTCAATTGCTCTACCAACTGAGCTAAAAGCGCATATGGAGCGAAAGACGAGATTCGGACTCGCGACATTTGCCTTGGCAAGGCAACGCTCTACCACTGAGCCACTTTCGCATAATTGGTGCGGATGAAAGGACTTGAACCTTCACGTCGGGGACACTAGATCCTAAGTCTAGCGCGTCTGCCAATTCCGCCACATCCGCATAAATGGTGACTCATCGGGGATTCGAACCCCGGACACCTTGATTAAAAGTCAAGTGCTCTACCGACTGAGCTAATGAATCATAAAAAATAAAAGTTTCAAAGGTTATTGGCTGGGGTAAAAGGATTTGAACCTTTGAATGCCAGAATCAAAATCTGGTGCCTTACCGCTTGGCGATACCCCATCATATTGGGTGATAATATTGGGGTGAGTAAAGGGAATTGAACCCTTGACCTCTAGGGCCACAACCTAGCGCTCTAGCCAACTGAGCTATACCCACCATATTTGCTTTACTATTGGTGAGCCTGAAGGGAATCGAACCCCCGACACATGCCTTAGAAGGGCATTGCTCTATCCATCTGAGCTACAGACCCAAGACTTTTTGGAGCGGGTGATGGGAATCGGACCCACATAGCCAGCTTGGAAGGCTGATATTCTACCATTGAACTACACCCGCACTTCAAGCTGAATGCTTTAAGATATTACCATAGTAGAAAAAATAAGTCAACAAATTTTCACACAATTTTAACAATTTTTAAAAAAAATTTGTTTTCGTGGATAACGCAATAGCAATAGGTGTTGTAAAAACCCAACGCTCCCGGATTTAAATAAGTTATATCATCAATTTTTTGGTTGTATTCTTGATGAGTATGCCCAAAACACACGCAATTTGCGCCGATTTCCCTTGCCTTTAGCTGTAAATTTAGCATGCTTGTTTTTACTGCATAATTGTTGCCGTGAGTTATAAAAAACTTTACATTTTCGATATCAAATGTTTTATCATCTGTTATGTAACTATCACAATTGCCTTTAACGCAAATAAATTTTGGGTTTGACAAATCAAAATATTGTTGCAAAACAGAGTAACCATCGCCCAAAAAAATTAAATAATCCGCCTCATCAAATTTGGGTTTTAATTTGAGTAATGTTGCGCTATCGTTGTGAATATCCGCAATTATTATTGCCGTTTTCATAGTTGTTTTAGCAAGTTTTGTAAAGCTTGCGCACGGTGGCTAACTTTGTTTTTTTGTTCGCCATCTGCCTCTGCAAAAGTTTTGTCAAGTTGATAACAATAAAAAAGAGGGTCATAACCAAAGCCGTTATCGCCACGATATTCGTGCAAAATTTCCCCTTCAATTTTGCCTTCGCCATAATATGTTGCGCCGTTTGGATAAACAAGGGCTACAACCGACACAAAACTAGCCTTTCTGTTATTGCAATTTTGTAAATTTTTTAGTAAAAGGGTGTTGTTGTTTGCGTCGTTGCAAGGCTCGCCAGCGTAGCGGGCAGAGTAAACACCGGGCGCATTATTTAGCGCATCAACACACAAACCGCTGTCATCTGCAAGGGTTGGCAAACCGCAAAGCTTGCAAATTGCGTTAGCTTTTATTAAGGCGTTTTGTTTAAAAGTAGCGCCAGTTTCTTCAATTTCAACATTGATATTTTGCTCAGACAAGCTGTAAATATGTTCAAACTTGCCATTTAAAATTGCCTTAATTTCTTTAATTTTATTTTTGTTGTTGCTTGCGATAACCAAATCCATTAATTGTTATCCTCCTCGTTGTAAAGTTCGTACAAAATATTATTGTTGTACTTTTTAACCGTTAAAACAAAATCATCAAAAGCTTGAGGCTTAATATTAACTTGGATAAATTGAATTAATTCGGGCTTTTTTGCGTTTTTAAAGTACATAAG
>JAVVTM010000036.1:0-10742 GCA_036653655.1 Clostridia bacterium
TGCGCTCATTTTGACTGTTGCGCTCGTTTTGTCGGTTGCGCTCGTTTTTACTGTTGCGCCTATTTTACAAACTGTTGCGCTATTTTTACAATCATTTTTTAATGTATAGCAATCGTTTGCGCTACTGCCACAAAGTTTTGCAATATCAAAACCAATCCCAAATTCTACGCCTTTAACGGCAGGAATTGCAAATATGGCATTAGAAATATAGCTTTCCAACCCGTCAAAAAGGTTGTCGCCCAAGCCAACTGGCACATTAAAAGCGATTGCCTCAACAACGCCACCTAGCGAATCGCCCTCTTTTTGCGCAACTTCAATTTTGTTTAAAATATCTAGTGCGCTTTTGCTGTTAATTAAGTGCAAACTATTTTGTTGCGCCTTTTTAATGTCATCATAAGTTATTTTTTTTTGCTTGTAACTGCAACTTAAAATATTGCCAATTTCACTAACATATGCGCCAACAAAAATATTTTTTTGCGCTAAAATTTGTTTTGCTATGCCCCCTGCAATGCAAATTGGCGCAGTCATTCTGCCAGAAAATTTGCCACCACCCACCAAACTTTGCCCGTTGTATTTAATGTACGCTGGATAATCGGCGTGTGAAGGGCGTGGAATATTTTTAAGATTATTGTAATCAGTAGAATTTTGACATTCATTTTTTATACAAAATTTAATATCCTCGCCATTAGTGCAAAAGGTTTCGGTTGCGTTATTTTGAATGCCAGATTGCAAAATTATTTTATCTTTTTCCTTTCGTTTGGTAGAATATTTGCTTGAATTGCTTTTTCTTCTATCAACAAAATTTTGAAGTTCTTGCAAATTAATATTTATGTCTTTTGGCACGCCACTTAAAATCATACCTATGCTTTCGCTGTGTGATTCTCCAATTATTTGCAAATTTAACGCTTTACCTTTGTACATCTGCGCTACCTCCCAAATGAATAAAATCATCATAAAATGTTGGGTAACTTTTGTCAACCGCATTTTCTGTGGTAATAAAAGTTTCGCCATTAGCAACAAGCCCTGCGATACAAGCGCTCATTACTATGCGGTGGTCGTTAAAGCCATTAAGTGTGGTTGCCTGCATTTTGCCACCCCAAATGCGCAAATTGTTGCCCTCTACCTCGCATTTTATGCCAAGTTTTGTTAACATTTCGACAATCGCTAGCAGCCTATCGCACTCCTTAAACTTTAAACGCTCAACATTTTTAAGCGTGCTAACGCCATTTGCATTTGCGCAAGCTACCGCAACGATAGGGGCTAAATCGGGTATGCCTGCAACGTCCAAATTTATGCATTGTAAATTGCTTTTTTTGCAACAAACTTCGTTATTAAAACTGGTAATATTTGCTTGCATATCCTTTAAAATTTGCACAATTTGTTTGTCGCCTTGGCAAGAATTTAAGTTTAAACCTTTTACGGTAACATCGCCACATAAAGCGCCCGCAACAAGCCAAAATGCGCCATTTGACCAATCGCCTTCCGCCTTTAAAATTTTTGGGCTGACATATTTTTGATTGCCAAAAACACAAAATCCGTTGTCATTTTTTTGCGCTTTAATGTTAAACTGTCTTAGCGTATCAAGGGTAATATCTAGGTAGTTTTTACTTTGCAAATCGCCCGTAAATTCAATTGTGCTGTCGCCATCCAAAAGTGGTAAGGCAAAAAGCAAACCCGTAATGTATTGCGAACTTATGCTTGCATCAATTTTAAAGTTTCCGCTTGCAATTTTACCGCTAATTTTGATTGGATTTTTTTCACATTTTAACCCGCGGCTTTTTAAACAATTTAACAAGCCGTCAATCGGGCGAGAACTTAAGTTGCCTTTTGTATCAAATTGCGCGCTAATGCCAAGCGCCGATACTATTGGCAATAAAAATCGCAGTGTCGAACCACTTTCGTTGCACTGTAAAATCACATTATCAACAGCGTTTTGCGCTTCGCTATTTATATTTTTCGCTTCGTTTTTTGTCGCTTCGCTGTTTGTAATTATATTTTTGCTAATTGTATTTTGCGCTTCGTTATTTGTATTTTGCGGTTCGCTATTTTTAGCGTGTAATGCGTTTTCATTATAAATAGCGATATTTTTAATTGGTTTAACAAGATATCCTGCATCATTTTTAATAATATCTGCGCCTAGTTTTTGAAGGCAACCAATTGTTGCAAAAATATCATTAGAGTTGTTAAACCCTAAAACTAAGGTGTCAATTTGGGCAAGCGAGCTTGCTATTAAAATGCGGTGCAAATATGATTTTGAAGTTATTGCGCTTATTTCGCCGTTTAATTTTGCATTTGTTACTTTTATCATAAAAAATATTCCTCAAGCTTATTAATTTTTAATGGTTTAATTTGGCAATTTCCAATAGATTTTATTACAATTAAATTGATGCAATCGCCTACGATTTTTTTGTCAAAAATAAAATCTTTTAACAAGTTTTTAATGTCAACATCAAAAGTTAATGGCTTTAAAATTGCTAAAACATCTTGCAATTCCTGCGTGCTAAAATTTTCATTTTTGTTGCTTGCTGTTGCAATTAGTTGTATGCCTTTTGCAACTGCGATGCCGTGAGGTATGGTGTAATTTGAGTTTTTTTCAATAGCGTGCGCAAAAGTGTGCCCCAGATTTAACAATTTTCGATTGCCCAATTCCAATTCATCTTGTTGCACAATTTCACTTTTATATTTAACACATTCCTCAATAATATAGGATAAATTTTGCTTAAATAAACCATTTTTTAAGCAGTCAAACAGTTTACCGCCCTTTAAAATTGCATATTTTATAACTTCGCCGTACCCGTTTTCCCACTCGCTTTTTGGCAATGTTTTTAAAAAATCAACATTACAAAAAACTTTTTTAGGCTGATAAAATGAGCCAACCAAATTTTTGCCGTAACTCAAATTGATTGCGGTTTTGCCCCCAATAGAACTATCGACCATAGCGAGCAATGTTGTGGGAACTTGCGCAAAATTGATGCCACGCATATATGTGCTTGCCACAAAGCCAGCCAAATCGCCAACAACTCCGCCACCTAACGCTAAAATAAAATCGTTGCGCGCAAAATTGTTTTGCGCAAGATAATTTAATATGTTTTGATAATTGCTAAAATTTTTACTGCTTTCGCCACAATTGATTGTAAACGAGCAAACAATTTTATTTGCAATTAATTGCTTAACTTTTGACAAATAAAGTTTTTCAATATTAGTATCGGTAACAATTAGCACTTTTTCGCAGTTAAAATTTGACAAATAATCTGCCAACTCTGACAAATTTTCATCTAAAACAATATCGTAACTATTTTGCGTGTTAACCTTAATTGTTTTCATTATCGCTCCTTAGTAAAACTCGTGTTGCTTTGTCTATCATTTCTTTTTTATCGTTGCCGTCTTGCAATAAAGCCGTTAATTTTTGCGCATTATTGCTGTTTATCGCCTCTTTGTACTCTTGCAATCGGTTTTGCAATGCTTCAATTTCAGCAAGCAAATTGTCTTTATTTTGCAAAAACAATTCCTCCCACATTGTTGGGTTAAGTTTTGCCACCCTAGTTAAATCTTTAAAACTACCGGCAGAAAACCCAAAATGGTTGGGCGCTGTTGCGCTTTTAACATAGCAACTAGAGATGATATGTGGCAATTGTGAGGTGTAGGCAATAATTTTGTCGTGCTCCTTTTCGGTAGAAATAATAACTTTTAAAAAGCCAAGCTCCAGCATAAAATTTTTAACCAGAGTTAATACGGTTAAATTTTGACAAATTGGTATTAAAACCAACATCGCATTGCAAAATAAATTTGCAGTTGCGTGTTCCAACCCACTAAACTCCTTGCCTGCCATTGGGTGTGTTGAAAGAAAATTGATGTTTTCGTACTGTTTTTGCAATTTTCGCATTTTGCCCACAACCAATGTTTTATTGCCAGCAATATCAAAAATTATTGCGCCATTTTTTAATTTTGCAACAATTTTATCAAGCGTATCACAAACAGCTTGAGGGTTTAATGCAATAATAACCATATCCATTTGACCAATATTATCAAGCGTTAACGCATCATCAATAGCCTCAATCAAATTAGCTTTGCGCATAACGTCATCACTAATATCATAACCTAAAACTTTAAAATTTGTACATTTTTTTATCGCTTTTGCAAAACTTCCACCAATTAAGCCCAAACCAATAATGCCTATGTTCATTTTCTCACCTTGTCAACCAATGGCAACATAACATCAATGCTTTTAACAATATCCTCAAACTGTTCTGGTTTAATGCTTTGCGCGCCATCACATAGTGCGTGTGTTGGGTCGTTGTGAACCTCAATCATCAAGCCATCACTGCCTGCGCCAACAGATGCAAGCGACATTGGTTTTACAAGTTTTGCAATGCCAGATGCGTGGCTTGGGTCAACAATAATTGGCAAATGTGTTAGCCCTTTTAAAATTGGTATCGCTGATAAATCGAGGGTGTTTCGGGTGTATGGCTCAAATGTTCGTATGCCACGCTCGCACAAAATAACTTGTTCGTTACCGCCAGCCATAATGTACTCTGCGCTCATCAACCACTCCTCAATTGTGTTTGCAAGCCCTCGTTTTAGCAAAATTGGCTTGTTGGTTTTGCCAAGCGCTTTTAACAATTCAAAATTTTGCATACTCCTTGCGCCAACTTGAATAATATCAACATCAGCAAACAAATCTAGGTGGTCTTTATCCATAATTTCTGTTACAATAGCAAGCCCTGTTTCTTTTTTAGCTTTTAGTAATAATGGCAAACCTTCCTCACGCAAACCCTGAAACGCATATGGCGAAGTGCGTGGTTTAAATGCGCCCCCACGCAAAAAATGCGCACCGCTACTTTTTATTGCCTCGGCAATGCTAACAATTTGTTTTTCGCTTTCAATCGAACACGGACCTGCAATTAAGGTAAAATTTTTGCCACCAATTTTGTTGCCGTTAACCTCAATAATTGTATCCTCCGGGTGAAATTTGCGGTTAGCTTTTTTGTATGGCTCTTGAATTCGCTTAACACTCTCTACAATATCTAGCGACATCAACAAATCAATATCCACCTTAGAAGTATCGCCAATTAACCCCAAAATTGTTGTGCTTGCGCCACAACTTTCATGTATACCTAAACCCAAACTTTTTATCCAACTTGTTAAGTTGTCTAATTGTTTTTTTTCTGTATTCTTTTTAATTACTACAATCATTTTATCCTCCAATAAAAAAAACCGCCACAGTATTTGCGGCGGTTATAGTGCAATATTACAAAAATAAATTACCGTACGCAAACAGATGGACTATTAAAATAATAGTTCATAAAATAATAGTTTGCGTAAAAGTTAAAATCTATTGTTTTCATTTTTACCTCGTTAATTTATTATATTACCAATGTTGCGTAATGTCAATAACAAGTTTTATAAATTTGTGTTAACAATCATTTTAAGTTAGTGCTATTTTTATTTAAATTAATAATTTTTTCAATTTAAGTTAGCGCTCTTATATTTAAGTTAGCTCTCTTTCTATTTATGTTAGTGTTTTTTATATTTATGTTAATGCTTTTTCAATTTAAGTTAGCGCTATTTATATTTATGTTAGCTCTTTATATTTAAGTTAGTGCTCTTTTATGTGCGCATCAATTTTTATAATTTGTATTATACTTTTTAAAATACTGCAAACAACAAAAAGTAGCGCAGAAATTGTGTACGAAGCAAACATTGTGCCTTGCGCCACAACAAAACAATTTTCATATTGAGCGCCAAACTTTATAGTGTAAAATGTGATAATTGATATGCCAATAAATTCTCATATTGAATTAATTATTATACTTTTTGAAAGTTGAATTACACTACTATTTGTTAAAGTAAAGAAAAGTTCGTAACATAAAACGCCAATCATTATTGACATTAAAGGCACAATTACAGCAGAATTTTCGGTAAGCACCAAAAACATTGAGCAAGCAGCCGAAAGCGCCATTAATATTGTGTTGATAAAATCTTTATTTTCAAACAATTTTGTGTATTTTTTAAAACAAAACAGGGCATAAAATATTACTGCGCCAATTGCAACGCTCAGATAAAAATTGTAGCTTGCTAGTTTAAAATTAAAAACCATTAAGTTTTTACAGCCAATAATCAAAATGCCCAAATTCATACCAAGTATTAAGCAAAATAAAATTTTAAAAAAATCAAACTGAACAACTTCTGGCGCTTTGTACTCGTAGCCCTCATAAACGCTAACAAACAGCAACTGCGCTAAGCCAACAGCAAACAAAAACCACAACAAAACTGCAAAAATTGTAGAATTGTTTTCAAAAGCAGAAAAAGCTAGTGGCAATAATCCGCTTAAAACCATACACAAAATGTTGCGTTTGCCCACACGCTCTTGGTTGATACAAATTGAAAGCAACAAGCCCTCAAAAAAACCAGCGGTAGAAACAACATATTTTACTATTGTTAAATTTTTGGTAAATAAAATTACTAATATAACTAAAATAATGCCCAAAATTGCAAAAATATTTGCAAGCCTTGTTAATAATGCATTTTTATTAAAAAATAATCCTAAAAATACGCCCACCATTACAAGTGGAAAAAAGAGCGCCGTAACGCTAAAACTAGCTATGTGGCTGCCCAACGAAATAAAGATATCAGTCATAAACATAACTAATGTCATCGGAAAACATATACAAAAAAATAAGTTTAATTTCTCTTTCGTGTTATTAATCATAATTTTCCCTTATACTACTTTTATTTTAACACACAAAAATACATTTGTAAATACTAAAACAAAAAATAAATTATTAATTTAACATAAAAAAATTAATTTTAACATTGCACTGCGTTATTAATTTTAATATTGCACCGCCGTTATTAATTTAAAACTTAAGTTTTTGCGTTTTATTACCTACATACTAACAACATTCCTAAACCTATATTTATTTGCTTTTGCCAGTTTTTAACAACTTTTAATCAGTTAAAAACATTTGGTCATCAAAAACATATCCGCCTGAGACCGTTTTTAGCACGCCAACCTCGCACTTTTTTGCAAGTTCAAAAAGCTTAACTTTGTCGATAGACACAACATTGTGCAAGCGGTTAATAAACTTTGTAGCATCTTTATGCAAAACAGAATTTGTAATAAAAACGCCTCTTGTGCCAAGTTCTGCGCACAACGCTCCATAAAATTCTCTAACTTCTTTTAAAGTTACAGTGGCTTTAATCCTTGTTTTGGCCTGAATGAACACTTTTTCTTTATAGCCCAACCAATCTTCCGTTTCGATAATGCCATCAATGCCGTTGTCGTTTGCGCCACCAGTAACTTTTGCCGAAGTGATTGTTTTGTTGCTAAGCAAAAAGTATTTTTCTAACAATTTAACCACATAAACCTCAAAAAACTCGCCACCGCAATAGTTGAACATATCAACAAAACATTCGTACAAACTTGCGCCCTCATTTGCTTTTTTAAGACAATTGCCAATATCTGTATTGGGATATTTAGATTTTGTAATTAATAAATATTTGCCATCAATTTTTTGGGTAATTTTTTGTTTTTGCAAGCGAGAAATAACATTGCCTGCAATAGAATGTAAAATTTTGTCATCTTTGTCGTTTGGGGTTTGGTTTACCCTAAACCTTTTATCCAACAACACAAACAATTGACTTTTGGTGTAACCTATAATGCCAGAATTTAGATAACTTAAAATTTCCTGCTCAATTTCTGCCTCTTTTAGTAAAACTTTATCCTCTTTAGTTAAATAAAAATCCTTATATTCATTAACATTTATATCGCCATTGGCAATCATTTTGGATAAAACTCTGCCTATTACGCTTTTGTATTTTGTAAAATCACTATCGCAAGCGGTGTTTTTTAACGCCTCTTTAGGAAACTGCGAGTTGTTTATAACCTCTAAAATAATTTCCTTTCTTTTCCAAAAAGGCTTGTTTTTAAAACAAAACAATATTTTTTGTTTAATATGAAAAGCGTTTGGCTGTTTAAAATCTGCCATAATTGAGGTTTTATCGGGTTCTGTCTGTGTTATTTTTGTCATTATTAAAAAATCCCTCCATTTATTACATATATTATAGCATATTTATGCAATATTTAATATTTTTTTTAATTTTATCAAATTATTTTAAAATCGCTATTGACATACAGCCAAATGTGCGTTAAAATAAACATAGGTTAAATTCCTAAGGAGGAGATTATATGAACAAAAGTGAATTTGTGAGCGCAGTTGCGCTAAAGGCTGACATCAATCAAGCAGCAGCAAAGGTAGCAGTTGATAGCGTTTTAGCTGTTATTACAGATGCCATTAAGGCTGACGACCAAATTGCATTGGTTGGCTTTGGAACTTTTAAACCAAAAAACTCTGCAGCACGTGAAGGTATTAACCCTGCAACTGGTGCAAAAATTAACATTGCAGCTAAAAAAGGCGTAGGCTTTAAAGCTGGCAAAGGTTTACTTGAAGCTATCAAATAATTTGACTAGCAAATAATTAAAAAGGCTACCATTGGTAGTCTTTTTTTATGCGCAAATTTACGCTTTTAATTGTTTTACACTATTAGTTTTTTATATTATTAGTTTTTTTACATTATTAGTTTTTTTATATTATTATTATTTTGTGTATTCTTAATTATTTTGCATAGTTAATTGAAGTTATTTAGTTATATTTGTATACTTATTTTGTTTTACACTATTAGTTTTTTACATTAATTGAAGTTCTTTAGTTATATTTGTATACTTATTTTGTTTTACACTATTATTATTTTGCAAACTAATTTTTTGTGCGCTTGTTTATTAACATTCTCAATTCTTATGCTGTTGTTTCCCACTTAAATTTTGTTTTCTGTTATTGCATAACTTTAACCATAACGGCTTTTTGAGCGTGCAATCTGTTTTCGGCTTCTTCAAAAATTTCGTTTGCGTGCAACTCAAAAATTTCATCGGTAATTTCCTCGCCACGATGCGCTGGCAAACAGTGTTGAATAATAACGCCCTCATTTGCTAAGCTAACCAATTCACTGTTAATTTGGTAGCCCTTAAACGCAATTTTTCTTGCTTCGGCTTCTGCCTCTTGTCCCATTGACGCCCACACATCAGTAAAAATCACATCTGCGCCTTTAACCGCTTTTTTAACGTCATCTGTCATTTCAAAATTTTTAAAATCGCTTGCAAACGCCAAAACTTTTTTATCAGGTTGATACGCCTTTGGACAAGCAATGCTAACCGCCATACCCACCTTTAATCCGCCCACAATCAATGAATTTGCCATATTGTTTCCATCGCCAATGTAGCACATTTTTAAGCCGTCAAATTTGCCTTTAAACTCTTTAACTGTTAACAAATCTGCCAACACTTGACAAGGGTGGCAAAAATCGGTTAAGCCGTTAATTATAGGGATAGAGCCATATTTTGCTAAGCCCTCAACTTCTTCTTGCGCAAAAGTTCGTATCATAATGCCATCAAGATAACGGGATAGCACCCTTGCGGTATCTTGCAACGGTTCGCCACGCCCAATTTGCAAATCTCTTGGGCTTAAAAACAACGCTTGACCGCCAAGTTGATACATGCCCACCTCAAACGAAACCCTTGTGCGAGTGCTGGATTTTTGAAAAATCATACCTAGTGATTTTCCCTCTAGCAATTTGTGTGGGATATTGTTTTTTTGTTTATATTTTAATTCGCTTGCCAAATCTAAAATTTCTAAAATTTCTTCCTTAGACAAATCTAACATTTTTAATAAGTGCTTCATTTTTTCTCCTTTCAACCTTAAATTTTCTTTATTTTAAAATGATTTTGCGTTAATTAATACTACTTAACACTTTGCTTAATATTGCCAAACCCTCACAAATTTCATCGTAAGTGATGCTAAGAGGTGGCAATAATCTAATTTTTTCTTTTGCGGTTAAGCACAACAAGCCCTTTTCAACACACTCATTAACAACATCTTTTGCATTGTTGTTTTTTAATTCGATGCCAATCATTAAGCCTTTGCCCGAAACGCCTTTTACTCCCTTCATTTTTAAAATTTCTTGCCTCATAAAGTCTGACTTATCGCAAACTTCCATTAAAAATTCCTTTTTCTTAATTGTGTTAAAAACCGCAAGCGCTCCTGCGCAAATTACTGGGTTTGCGCCAAAAGTTGTTGCGTGCGTGCCAGTCCCAAGCACTTTACTGCATTTTTCGTTAGCTAAAATAGCGCCAATAGGCAACCCACCGCCAAGCCCTTTTGCAAGCGTTGTAACATCTGGTTTTATTTTATAATGCTCGCTTGCTAAAATTGCGCCCGTTCTGCCCACGCCTGTTTGCACTTCATCAACAATAAGCAACCAATCTTTTTGTTGACAAAGGTTGCTAACATCTTCAACAAACGCTTTATTTAGCGCATTAACACCGCCCTCGCCTTGAATAACTTCAAGCATAACTGCGCAAACTGTGCTATCGGCAAGTTTTTTAACACTTTCAAAATTATTTGCCTCTGAAAATAAAAAGCCTTCAACAAAAGGAAAAAAATAATTATGAAAAACATCTTGACCCGTAGCGGATAACGTAGAAAGTGTCCTACCGTGGAAAGAATTGTTCAAGCAAATAATATTATGTCTGCCCAAACCATACTTGTCAAAACTGTATTTGCGCGCAAGTTTAATAGCGCCCTCATTAGCCTCTGCGCCACTATTTGCAAAAAAAACATTTGTATAGCCCGTTGCCAAACACAAACTTTGCGCAAGCATAGCTGATGGTTTTGTGTAATACAAATTTG
>JAVVTM010000037.1:0-10585 GCA_036653655.1 Clostridia bacterium
ATCAATATGCACCGTGCTTTTTGACACACCAAATATTTTTGCGGTTTGTCTTAAAGTTGACTTGTTATTGATTATATATCTCGCTTCTTCCTCAACTCTAAAAATAATATCTAACACTTGCAAACCCTCCATTTAAGGATATTGCAAGTTAATTCATTTTATGAAAACTTGTTGATAATTTAAAAACTTTTCTTGCTGTTTTATAACTTTTCTTGCTAATGTAAAAATTATTTCTTACTAATATAAAAATTACTTTTTGCTATTTTAAAACTACTTCTTGCTGTTTTAAAACTACTTCTTACTAATTTTAAAAACTTTTGTTGCTAACATAAAACTTTTCTTACTATTTTAAAAACTATTTGTTACCAGTTAGCTTTTTGCGCGCCTTAGCTATATCAATTTTAAAAATTCTTCTGTCGATATTGCGCTTTAGCATACTAATTAGCATACTTTCGTTGCCGTTTAAATACTCAATTTTGCTTTTATTTAGCACAAAAATGTCGCTTTCGTTGCATATTAAAGTGATGTCCTTTTTGTTGTACATAACCTTGTTAACATCATCCCAAAACACATTTACTATGCGCAACAAATCGCCACTTTTGCTGTAACCTTCAAAAATCATTCCTTTATCTTCTTCAAAACTTGTAACGGCGTAAAACACCTTTTCGTATGTCATATCACGCCTAAAAATTAGCGGAACAATAAGAACGTGCAATGTTGATATAAAACAAAATCCGCCAAAAATACTCGCTGTTAAAATTAAACTCCAAGCTTGTTTGGTTTCAAAATATAGCACTACGCTAATTGCCCAAAGCACCAAAAAATTGACGATATTAATGTAACCAAATTTGTTTAATAGCATTAAAATATTGCCCTTGTAGTAGCTTCTGCCAATATCTTCCATTTTAACTTTAATCATATTTGCACCTCCTTTTTCTTTTTATGCAAAACATATTTTGCGCGCATAATATTAAACGATTTGCCCGTTAAAGAAATTATCATTTCGGACAACTTCATAATTGGATAAAGCGCAAACACCAACACTGTGATAATTAACCAGCTATGTTGTGGCAACGCAACCAACGAGAATAACGGCCTAAAGAATATTACGCACACACCAAATGCGATTGTGCAAACAATAAACAACAACATTCTGCCAACGGTGTAAGGCTTGCAAGTGTAAAACAAAACATAGTATTGTGTTATTGCGTAAATGTATGTGCAAATTGTGCAAATTTGAGCAAAGCCCTCAGCTGTTTTGTAATCTATGCCCGCAACTTGATAAGCAACGCCAATCAGTACGGCGATTGTAATGCCTGCCGGCACTGCATAGTTGACAACCTTCGACAGAAAATTGCCCGTAATTTTTTTATTGTTAGGCTCTACCGCCAAAAACATTGAAGGCACACCAATAAATATTGAACTTATTAGCGTTAACTGAATGTTTTCAAAAGGAAATGGCAATTCCATAACAATCAACATTATTGATAGTATTATAGAAAATGTTGTTTTAACCAAAAACAATGACGCAGCCCTACTAATATTGTTAACTACTCGCCTACCCTCGGCTACAACATCGGGCAATGCGCTAAAGTTGTTGTCAAGCAAAACCAATTGTGAGGTGTGCCTTGCAGCATCGCTACCTGACGCCATCGCAATTGAACAATCCGCCTCTTTAAGCGCCATAACATCGTTTACGCCATCGCCAGTCATGCCAACAGTGTACTTTTGTTTTTTTAGCGCTTGCACTAATTGCCTTTTTTGAATTGGGGTTACCCTGCCAAATATTGTGTATTTTTTTACCGCTTCAAAAATTTTGTCCTCAGTGTCAAGCGTTGTAGCATCAACATAATCTTCTGCGCCAATCAGCCCAACTCTCTGCGCAATTTTAGAAACAGTTAGCGGATTATCGCCAGAAATAATTTTTATTTTAACGCCTTGTCTTGCAAAATATTCCAATGTTTCTTTTGCGTTTTCCCTAATTTTATCAGACAAGACAATTAGCGCAACCAAATCCATATCTTTAATGGTAAAATCTTTATCTTCTTTTATATCATTTTTAGTGTGCACCAAAACCAAAACTCGATAGCCCAATTCTGCGCTAGCGTCCACCTTCTTTTTTACTTCTTTAAACCTGCTTTTAAGCACAAACTCTGGCGCTCCAATAATGTATGTGCCAAGGTTTTCAAAGCTTACGGCGCTCATTTTCTTTTCGCTAGAAAATGGCATTGTATCCTTAACTAAAAACTTGCATTGCGCCTTATACTCATTGCGCAAGGCGGTAAATGTTGCGTTAGAATCTTTTAAACTCGCAGTCATATTGCCAATAATATCATTGACATTTGTTGCCGTACTAAGCAAAAGAGTATCCTCAACCTGCATTGTGCCCTCTGTAATTGTACCCGTTTTATCAAGGCAAAGCATATCAACTCTCGCCAAGGTTTCAATACAGTAAAGCTCTTGCACAAGCGTCCTTTTTTTAGATAGTTTTACAACGCCCACAGCAAGCGCCATACTTGTTAAAAGCACTAAGCCGTTTGGAGTCATACCCACCAACGATGCCACTGTGTTTTGTACTAACGCTTTAGTATCTGTTGTGATTTTATAGTGATTAAACAACATCATTGGCCCAACCACCAACATTAAAATACTGACAACCCTTATTATCCATTGTATCGAACGCATTAACTCAGAATTTGGCTTTTTATATTTTTTTGCGCTTTCAACTATCTTACTTGCATAGTTGTCTGAGCCCACGCTCTCTACCATACCTTTACAATTGCCCGAAACCACAAAACTGCCCGACAACAACTTGTCGCCAATATGCTTTTTAACGGCGTCTTGCTCGCCCGTTAGCAACGATTCATTAACTTCGGCAGAACCTTCAACAAACGTGCAATCTGACGGAATTTGATTGCCTGCGCTAAACACCAAAATATCATCAATCACAATTTCCTCAATGGAAATAGCGTGCTCGACGCTATCACGCAAAACAGTGATTTTTGGTTGAGATAATAACGACAACTTTTCTACCGTAACCTTAGAACGCACCTCTTGAATAATACCAATAACTATATTAAAAAACATTACTCCTAAAAATAATGCATTTTTTAATTCGCCAAAAACAATAACCAAAATGCCTAATACAATATTAAGCAAGTTAAATAGCGTAAAAATATTTGTTGTAACAATTTTAGAAAACGATTTTGACAAACGCTTTGGTTGTGTGTTTGCGTAACCCTTTGCCGTTCGTTCCAAAACCTGTTCGTTAGATAACCCAACGTTTACTTCCGCCTCAAATCTATCTATTGGCAGTTTTTCATTTTCTACTTTCTTTTTCAAAATAACCCCTCGTAATACATAATCCCTCTTTGCATTATAAATACAATATTTAAAAATGTCAACATCAAAATAAAGCGTTGACAATTTTTTGCTTGTATTTTTTTGTTATTTGGTTAAAACAATTTACATTTTAACTTTTGTTTGATATACTAAAAGAAAAAGTGCTTGTAACTGGCGAGTAGCAGAACTAACTGCAAAGGAGCAAGTAACTTAACGTCGTATCGCCTGGGCAGAATGATAACCATTCTGCCCTTTTTTTATTTAGGAGGTTTGTATGTATTTTGAGGAATGGAATGGCTTTAAAGCCGGGAAGTATCAAGAAGAAATTAATGTTTCTGATTTTATTTTAAACAACTATGTTCCTTTTGAGGATGAACCTACTTTTCTTTGTGGGGCAACTGAGCGCACTAATGAACTTAATGAAAAGCTTAACAACTTGCTAAAGTTGGAGCGAGAATTTAATGGCGTGCTAGATATTGACACCACAAACGTTAGCTCATTACTTAACTATGAGCCGGGGTATTTGGATAAAAACAAAGAGATTATTGTAGGGCTTCAAACCAATCGCCCACTAAAGCGTGGGGTTAATCCTTTTGGTGGTATCCGTATGGCAAGAACCGCTTGCGAGGCGTATGGCTACAAACTTTCGGACAAAATTGAAGATGAATTTAAATATAGAACCACCCACAACGAAGGCGTTTTTAGGGTTTACAGCGATGAAATGAAAAAGGCTAGGCACGTGGGCATTATTACTGGTTTGCCTGACGCCTACGGCAGAGGAAGGATAATTGGCGATTATCGCCGTGTTGCGCTTTATGGCATTGACAAACTTATTGAAGAAAAACAAGCGGATAAAAACAATATCGCAAAAGGCAGTATGGTTGAAGAAACAATTAAGCTTAGCGAAGAATTGTATCAGCAAATTAACTTTCTAAATATGCTAAAACAAATGGCGTTAACCTATGGCTACGATATTAGCAAGCCAGCAAAATGCGCAAAAGAAGCCATACAGTGGCTTTACTTTGCATACCTTGCAGCCATTAAAGAACAAAATGGAGCGGCTATGTCGTTAGGTAGAGTATCAACATTTATTGATATTTATATTGAACGCGACTTATATAATAATATTATTAATGAAACATATGCGCAAGAGCTTGTTGATGATTTTGTAATGAAATTGCGTATGGCTAGGCATTTGCGCACGCCAGAATACAACAATCTTTTTGCCGGCGACCCAATGTGGATAACCGAAAGTTTGGGTGGCACAGCCAACAATGGCAAAACTTTAGTTACAAAAAGTTCCTACCGTATGTTAAACACACTATACACGCTTGGCAGTTCGCCCGAGCCAAATTTAACTATATTATGGTCGCAAAATTTGCCTGTCGCTTTTAAAAAATTCTGCGCTAAAGTTAGCATCGAAACCGACAGTATTCAATACGAAAATGATGATTTAATGCGCCCTTATTATGGCGATGATTATGGCATTGCTTGTTGCGTTTCCGCAATGAAATTGGGCAAACAAATGCAGTTTTTTGGCGCAAGATGCAACCTTGCTAAGTTGTTACTTTTATCACTAAACGGCGGAAAAGATGAAAACACTGGCGAGCAAATCGCCCCTGCCAAACCCCCAATATATGGTGTCCTAAATTTTGATAAAGTGTACAAACAATTTCAGTTTTATATGCAATGGATGTGTTCTCTTTATGTTAACACATTAAATATTATTCACTATATGCACGACAAGTACGCCTACGAAAAAACACAAATGGCATTGCACGACACTTCTGTTGAACGCTTGATGGCGTTTGGCGTGGCTGGCATGAGTATTGTTGCCGATTCTTTATCTGCAATAAAATACAGCAATGTAGAAACTGTTCAAGATGAAAACGGCATAATTATTGATTTTAACAGAAGTGGCGACTTTCCTAAATTTGGCAACGATGATGACCGTGCCGACACTTTAGCCGTGCAAGTTGTTAAAGATTTTTACAACGAACTTTGCAAAAATAAAACTTATCGCAATGCAAAACACACACTTTCAATTTTAACAATAACATCAAATGTGGTTTACGGCAAAAAAACCGGCGCAACACCTGATGGCAGAAAAAAGGGCGAGCCTTTTGCCCCCGGCGCAAACCCAATGCACGGCAGAGATTGCAGTGGAGCGCTTGCCTCTTTAAATTCCGTTGCAAAAATTCCTTACGCATCTTGTCGTGATGGCATTTCTAACACATTTAGCATTGTCCCTGACACTTTGGGCGAAAACGAAACCGACAAAATTAATAATTTGGTGGATATTTTAGATGGTTATTTTGCGCAAAACGCTCATCATATCAATGTTAACGTCCTTAACAAAGAAAAATTGATTGAGGCTATGGAAAACCCTAACGCCTACCCAAATTTAACTATTAGGGTTTCTGGTTATGCGGTTAATTTTAACAAGCTAACAAAAGAACAACAGCGTGAGGTTATCGCAAGAACATATCACGAAAGAATGTAGCGCCAATTGACACTACAAAAACAGTTGCGAAATACTTCAAATATTTAAAGGCAAAACATAGGCAAATGCAAAATACTTCAAATAGTTATAGGCAAAATTTAGCGATAACAAAACATCTGCATAATATGAAATGCAAAAATAATTGCAAAAAATTATTGCAAAATTATTACAAATAGTTAAAAGCAAAATATAGGCAAATGCAAAAATAATTGCAAATTACTGCAAAAACAAATGTCGATAATGCAAAAATAATAGCAAAATACTGCGAAAAAGTTAGGAGTGTATTTTGAACGAAAACAAAAAAAATATTGGTTTTATAAATTCCATTTACAACGGTTCGGCGGTGGACGGCCCGGGCATTAGGTGCATAATTTTTTTTAGCGGGTGCAATCTTAAATGCCCTTTTTGCCACAATCCCGAAAATTTGTACACAGTGGGAGAAGAATATTCTCCCTTTCTTTTGCTTTCTAATGTTTTGCGCTACAAAAATTACATCAAGAATGGCGGGATAACTTTATCGGGTGGCGAACCATTTTTGCAAAAAGATTTTGTTTGCGAATTTATTGATTTATTGCGCAAAAATGACATTAATGTTGCGATAGAAACAAATGGAACAGTTTTAGAAAAAGAATTAATTTTAAAGGCGGACTTGCTGATAGTTGACATTAAAAATCAATTTGACAGCCCCGAAAATGAAGTTATTGAAAGCAAACAAAAAGATTTTTTAAATTTTTGTAGCCAAAACAATGTTAAAGTTAAGCTAACAAATGTTGTTATTGAAGGCGTAAATGATGATGTAACTCATCTCCAAAATCTTAAAAATCTTGCTGTTTTGTACAAGATAAATGACGTAACTTTTTTGCCTTTTCACAAATTATGTCAGCAAAAATATGACAATCTTAACATTAAATTTCCTTTTGCATCTTACAATGCCACTTCTAAAGATACGATTAATTTTGTACAAAAGTTGTTTAAAAATTTATAATCATAGGTTTTAATGTAAAATCTTTGTTAAATTTATGTAAAGTAACATACAAATTAGATAATACATAGTATAATATAAGAAAATATTAAATGAGGGGTACAAAAAAATGACAAAAAAGCGTGTTCTAATACCATTAGTTTGCTTTATCATTTTAGCGATTGTTGGCGCATCTTGCGCACTAGCGTTTACACTAGGCAACAAGAACTATACTTTTACTGCAAACGCATCAAATGGTGAAAACAATGGTTATGTCAACAACGGCGCTAACAACGGCGATGACGTAATCATTACAAATCCAGACACTGAGTATTACTACAATAATACTTTAAATGCATCCCAAGACATTACTCTTAAGGGCTGTGATGCAAATTACAGTTTCTTGGTTAAAGTCGTTGGAAAAACCGCATATGTCGGCGATGAAATTTCTGTAAGAGATGCTTTCGGTGAAAAGGTAGTTTTAAGTTTTGCTGACAAGGGAGATGGCAAGTATTTAGTTTCTTCAGTTGCGCCTTATCAAAAAGGTAGCGCATACACTGTTGTAATTACTTCTAAGCTTGTTTTCGTTGGCACTTATGCAAAAGTTAATTCTTACAATTTCTTGATTGCTAAAGAAGAAACAGAAGTTGCTACATTAAACAAAAGTGTTATCGTTTTAGCTTCTGCTCCAGTTGTTGATGTTGCTAACAGCACATTAACCGTTGCAGAAAATGTTAAAGTTGGCGATATCTTAACTTATGAAAATTCTGCTTACAGAGTATCTAGCATTAACGCTGATGGTAGCGTAGTTTACTCTACTCCAGATCTTTCAGAAGTTTTTGCTGAATTTGATTTCTACAAAGCAACAAAAGGCGATGACGTTGTAGTTAACGCAAAAGAGATTGCAACTCAAATGCAAAACTCTAGCTTAGCTCTTGGCCTTGCTAAAGAATTAAACACAGCTAAACCTGATGTTAAAGTTAATTTCAACAAAATAGCTGAAGGCGCTGATGCTGGCAAATACAATGTTACTGTTACATTAACATTCACTTTAGACAATGGTCTTCAAGTTACTATCGATTTAAAGAATATTATTGGTTTTAATACTATGGTTTCTTTAAATAAAGATTTTTCTAACTTCCAATTAGGCGCAAAAATTGTTAACAATTCTACAACTGCTGTTCGCCTAAATTACAATAAATCTGATGTTAAACAAGATAGTATCCAAAGCATTATCGCTAAGCTTAACGCTTACAACGATAAAGAAAAGGGTAAAGATGAAGTTGTTGCTAGCGCATTCACTTGGGTTCAACCACTTGGCGCATTTGGCAACATCTCTTACAATCTAGATTTAGTTTTCCGTTTCAATTTTGCTGGAGCAATTGGTATCGAAGTTCCATTCTTAACAACTTATGATATGGGCATTTATATGGTTGATGGCAAAATGAGCAATTACAGCAATTTGACTTGTGATGTTCAACCAATTCACGCTTCTATGTATGGCGAATTAAAACTTAAAGCTGGTGTTATTAACACTCTTAACCTTTCTATTTTAAATATTGCTAACTTAGGTTTGGAATTTGAGGTTGGCGCATATTCAGATATTTATGGTTTACTTGATGCTACTTTTGATATTAAAAACAAAACAGCTTACGCTGATGGCGCTTTCTATCTTGAGGGTGGCGTTTATTACGACCTAAACTTCTTATACGGCATTGGTATCCCAGCAATTAAATTAGATAAATCTGGCAAAACTGATATCATTAATGGTCAAGTAAAATTATTTGATATTGGCAATAAAGAATTTGATTACAGATATTCTGCTGACAACGCAACAAATATCACTATCAACTCTAAGGAAACAACAATTCCTACCGTTAATGTTGATGTTTGTGATATTACTAAAGTTGGAAGCGGTTTAAATTACACATCTTCTTTAACAAAAACTCCAATAGCTTTTGAAAATTTGGCTTTCACAATTAAAAATGGTAACGCTAACTTCTCAATTATTAATAATAAAATTGTTTTAAACAATGCTAATAGCGCATTTGAAGATGTTATTACTGTAAAATATGGCAACTTCTCTTACGATATTGACGTAGTTAAAATTGCTAATGTTCCTATGATTGAAAAGGATAGCTATTCTTTCAATAAAAATGCGCCTAAAGATGTTATTGTTCCTATAACTCTTAACGGTTCAACATTTACTGGCATTGACGCTAACGAAATTATCGCTAAAGATTATTCTTACGCTGATGGCAACATCACAATTAACGCTTTATACTTTGTTCGTCAAAACCAAGGCGATAACGCTATCGTTATTAAAACTAACAACGGCAATATCACTCTTAACGTTAATGTATTTGGCAATGTTAAATTAGATTCTTATGGCGAAGGCACTCAATCTAGTCCTTACAAAATTTACTCTAAAGATCAAATTATTGAGTTATTCGCTAACGAAAATGCAACTTACGAAAATGTTTACTTTATGTTCCAAAACAACATCAATATGTTTGGTTCAACTTTAAATAGTCTTAACAACTTTAAAGGTAACTTTATTGGTAATGGTTTTGAGCTAAGTAACTTTACAGTAAACAACAACGCTAATGGTAAAGCTGGTTTGTTCTTAGTTAATAATGGTTTAGTTAACAACGTTAAATTTGTTAATGTAACACTAAATAACGTAATAACAAATGACGCTTATGTTTCTTATGCAGGTATTATTGCAGGTGTTAACAACGGAACTATCAAAAACTGTTCAACAGAAAATGTAACCGTAACTAGCACTTATACAAGTTATAAACTTGCTTGGAACGATATCAAAATTTATGCAGGCGTTCTTGTTGGTAGCAACAGTGGTATTTTAGAAAACAACACTACAAATGGTATTGTTAATACAAATATCAAGTTTGACTTACTAAATGTTTATTGCTACATTGGCGGTGTTGCTGGTTTGTCTTCAGTAGATACAATTGATTGCACTTCTACTGCTGTATTAAATCTTAACGTTGAATTAGAATCAATTAAAAACGTTAGAAACAATGCTAAAATTGCAGTTGTTGCAAACAAATAAACTTATCCTAAATTATAAAATATAGTATATTTAAAACGCTAAGCATTTGCTTAGCGTTTTTTTTGTCAATCACAAGCGTGGCGCTTGCCCCAACTGTCTTCGCAAGCGTGGCGCTTGCCAAAGCTAAGCTTTGAGGTAACTGTCTTCGACGCTATAAGCATTATTTACACGGATAAGCCTTGAGGTTTCTGTGTACTATTATAATTGCACAGCGCTAACTACAATTGAATGTCAATGCCGTTAGCGCCATTCCCTATTCAAACAAAATAACTTAAAATAAATATATGCAAAACACAACTAATTAAATGGTAAAATTACTTGCAATAAAAGATTAGCTTTACACAACTCTCCGCTTAAAAACTTACCCTCTAAATGACTTTATAACACGCATTACTGGTTTATTGACCAAGTTTACGCCAATCAAAAGAAACACTAAAATTATGGCAATTATGAGGGTTGAAACCAAGCGTACCTCTGTCTTCGATGCTAAAATTATTATTAAACTTAAACTTACCTTGCTATTAACTTTATAATGATTATTTAGTACAAGGCTACTTATACTTTACTCTATATTTTTATTTAGCAAGAATAATCTTACCACTAGAAAACTATATTTGTAGCTCGAATAATCTTACCACTAGGAAACTATGACAAAATAGAAAAGCAACTACTCCCCAAAGATTGGGGAGGGTTTTTTGGAGTTTGT
>JAVVTM010000038.1:0-10447 GCA_036653655.1 Clostridia bacterium
CTTTATTTTGTTAACATTATTTTACAAAAAGTTTTTTATATGTATTGTAATTTTAGCTAGCAATTATAATAATACTTGTAATTTTAACTAATAAATATAGTTTTACTCGTGATTTTTGACTGTTAAAAACGCTTTGTTTTGTTAACATTATTTTGCATAATCGCATTAAATATCAACAATTGCCTTTTTTAAAACGCTAGGGAGTGGCTTAACCACTCCCTAGAAAATCTACAACGCTATAACAATAGCATATTTTTTAAAAAAAATCAAGCGTTAAAACTCTAATACTTTATTATTTTTAATAATATTAATAAACACTTGCGCAGTTGCGTAGGCATCGTGGTAGGCTCGGTGCGCATTAGTAAGTGAAACACCCAACGCGTTGCATACCGTAGCCAACTTGTAGTTTTTGCATTTTAGGTATTTTTTAGAAAAATTTACCGTATCAATTACAAAATTGTCAAACTTATAATCACACTCTTTAGCAACTTTATAAATAAACGACATATCAAAACTGGCGTAATGCGCTATCATTGTGCAATCATAACAAAACTTGTAAAAATCGCCAATAACTTCATCAATCCGTGGCGCAAACTTTAAATCTTCATCAACAATACCCGTCAATTCGGTAATTACACTTGGCAATTTTACTTGTGGATTAACCAATGTGGAAAAATACTCAGTTACCTTTCCTTCAACAATTTTAACTGCGCCAATCTCAATAATATCGCAATCATTAACATTTAAACCTGTGGTTTCCAAATCAAATACAACAAAAGTTTTACCTTTTAAAATGTTTGGCGTTTCAGTTTTGATGTCAAACAGTGTGTTTTGCTGGGTTTCTACCATTGGTTGTGGCTTTACAACATAATATTCGCTGTTGACATCACGATATATTTTAATTGAAGAATAATCAATTTTGCAGTATGATAAATTGCTTGCAAGCAGACAATTTTTTTTAATAAAATCATCTTTAACAATATTGCCTTCAACCAAAATTTCATCGCCATTTTTTAATTTGTGCAATTTGCCATCTTTATTGCTTTTTGTAAATTGTTTGCATGGCATCTTGCCTGTGGTATCGTTAAGCACAAAACTGTAATAAAAATTGCCAGTTTTTTTGCTAGTTTTAATTTCAAAACTTTCAATTTTACCACACAAAACAACATTATTTGCAACATCAACACAGTTTTTTATGTATTTTGGCAGAGTAAAAATATTTTTGCCCACCAACAAATCTTCGGTTTTAACATCTACGCTAATTAGCCCCTCAGAAAGCTTTAGCATACTTTCCATATTGTTATTAAATTGTTTAAAATCTGCTTTGCCCAAATTTTCAATTTTAACTATTGGCAAAAGGCAAGTGTTGTGGCTTAAATAATTTTGCAATTCTTCTGCAACGTCGCTTTTGCACACCTCGTAAACGTGCTGTGGCATTCGCAGTAAAACTAATGCGTTGTACTCCTCTAACTTAACTTCCATTTTGTCAAAATTAATTTGTGAAAGCATTGTTGCGTGATACTCGTTAAAAAAATCCATAATTATTTTTTTTAAAACATTTTCATCGGTATAACTTTTTTTATATTCAATTTTAATGTTAAAAGTTTTTGGCAAAATCTCTTTGGCTATCGCCTCAACTTCCTTTTGCTCAGCCTCGCCAAATTTAGAAAATTGCTCATAAGAAACCAATAATGTAATTTCCACCAACCGCTGTTGTATGTAAATATTTACCTTATTTTCTCTTAAGTAGCTATATTTATTTTTTGTTTTTTCTTGTAATGCCTCTAAAAAATTCATTTTATAATAATCCTAACAGCTCCTTATAAATATCTGCGTTTGGTACGGTTTTTAAAACCTTGCCTTTGCTAAATATTATAGATTTATCCACACCGCCAGCAACGCCAAAATCGCAATCGCCAGCCTCCCCCAAGCCATTTACAATACAGCCCATAACGGCAATTTTTAATGGCTTTTTAATGTTTTTTGTAAGTTCGGTAATATTTGTTGCAATTTCTTGCACGTTAATGCACGTTCTTGCGCAAGTTGGGCAAGCGATAACATCAACATATGGAGTCAAATCTAGGCTTTGTAAAATGCTTTTTGCCACGCTAACTTCCGTAAGTGGGTTATCCGTTAAACTAACTCTAATGGTGTCGCCAATGCCATCGCAAAGAAGCGCTCCAATGCCCACCGCCGATTTTATTACGCCACGGCTAAACACGCCAGCTTCAGTTACTCCCACATGCAATGGATAATCAACTTTTTTAGAAAGTTGCCTATATGCATCAATAGTTTCCTTAACACTGCTTGATTTTACCGAAATAATTGTGTTGTAAAAATGTGCGTCCTCCAAAATTTTAACGTGTTTTAAAGCGCTAGCAACCATTGCGTCAACATGTGATAAACCTTGCAAATCTTTTTCTAATGAGCCAGCGTTAACGCCAATCCTAATTGGAATATTGCGCTCGTTAAGATAATCTGCCAAGTACTTTACTTTTGCGCTGTCGCCTATATTGCCGGGGTTAATGCGCACCTTGCTAACGCCATTGTTTACGCTTTCTATCGCCAATTTGTAATCAAAATGAATATCCGCCACAATAGGAGCGTTAACTTGCGAAACTATGCTTTTTAACGCTTGAGCGCTAAGTTTATCTGGCACGGCAAGCCTAATAATATCGCAACCTGCCTGCTCCAACGCTAAAATTTGCGCAACTGTTGCGTCAATATCCACCGTTTTAGTGTTTGTCATTGACTGCACGCTAATTGGCGCTCCGCCACCTATTTCTAAATTTTTAACTTTAATTTTTCTTGTCATATCACACCTAAATATTTATCTTTAATTGTTGTTTTATATTTTTTCCTATACCCAATTGACAATGTCTAAAATAATTGTTAATGCAAACAAACAAACTAAACCAACCGTATGAATTATCGCCTCAACTTTTCGGTTAATTGGCTTGCCACGCACCCACTCGATTGCGGTAAACAAAATGCGTGAGCCGTCAAGCGCTGGTATTGGCAACAAATTCATTATTGCCAAATTTGCCGAAAGTACACAAACACCATACATTATAGCATCAAAACCGCCTTTTGACAAGTTTGCAATGCTACCAATTGCCGTAATTGGACCGCCAATAGTGCCTTTAATGCCCAATGCGCCCGTAAATACCGAGCCTATCGTGGTAAATAGCATAATAACAATTTTAAAACTAAAAACAAACGCTCTGCCAATCGCCCCAAAAAAGCCATATTTATAACGGGTGTAGCCAACCGAAATGCCAAAACCATATTTTTGTTCGGTAGCGCCATTTTCTAATTGCGCTGTGTAATTGCCTTTTTTTATGGTAAGTTCTTGTTTTTTGCCATCACGCAAAACAAGCACTTTTGCGCTATCTTCTTTTAACATTTTATCAAACGAAGAATTGCCCAACAGCGTATAAACGCCCTTTCCATCAACTTCTAAAATAATATCTTCCGCTTCAAACTGTTGCCCGGCAGAATTTAAATATGTTTCGCTAATTTTTGGCATAAAATCGCCATATGCCATAAAGAAAATAGAAATAAACAAAATTGCGCACATATAATTAAAAAATGCGCCCGCAAACAACACAATAATCCTTTTCCAAGGCTTCTGTTTTGTAAAAGCTAGTTCGCTTTCCGTCTCCTCATCTTCCCCTTCAAAGGCGCAAAATCCGCCAAGCGGTATGCATCTAATTGCAAACAACTCACCCGTTTTTTTACTTTTATGCTTAAAAATTGCCGGGCCAAAGCCAATAGCAAATTCGTTAATTTTAAAACCAAGCAATTTGCCTGCTAAATAATGTCCAAATTCGTGCACAACAATTAAAAACATCAAGCACAATAACGCTACAATAACATAGCCTATATCGGCAAAGGTAACAGCTGCTAAAATCATCTAACTCTCCATAATATCTTCTAAATATTTTTTTGTTTTAAAGTCGGTTTCCAAAATATCTTGCTCATCAAAAATAGCTTTACTTTCAATTTTATCCAACGCTTTATTTATATAATATGGAATTTGATTATAATTTATTTGCTTATTTAAAAACTTTTTAACTACAAACTCGTTTGCGCTATTCATAATGGCAGGTTTTAGCCCTAATTCTTTTGCGCAAGCGCGCGCAATTTTCAAACATTCAAACTTATTGTAATCGGGTTCATCACAGTTAATTGTAAGTTTTGTCCAATCAATATCCTCCACCTCGCAAGGCAAACGCTGAGGATAAGTGAGCGCAAGCTGAATTGGCAACAACATTGTTGGTTTGCTCATTTGCGCAATGATAGAACCGTCGCAAAACTGCACCATAGAGTGAATATAGCTTTCACGCTGAACAACAATTTTAATCTTTTCTTCGCCAACATTAAACAAATGAATTGCCTCAATAAGCTCCAATCCCTTGTTCATTAAAGTTGAAGAATCAATTGTAACTTTAGCGCCCATATTCCAAGTTGGGTGTTTTAAAGCTTGTTCTAGCGTAACATTTTTAAGTTGTTCGGCGCTAAAATTGAAAAATGGCCCACCTGATGCGGTTAATAAAATTTTTTTAATATCCTTGTCAAAATTAAAATCTAAACACTGCCAAATTGCTGAATGTTCGCTGTCAACAGGCAAAATTTGCACGCCATAGCTCTTGGCAAGTTTTGTAACAACGCTACCGCCTGCAACAAGCGTTTCTTTGTTTGCTAAAGCGATATTTTTTTTGTGTTTGATTGCGGTAATTGTTGGAATAAGCCCACATATACCCACAATCGCTGTAACAACAAGCTCGCCTTCGGGCACGCTTACAATCAATTGCAAACAATTTTCGCCGTCAAATAAAATTGGTTTGTAGCTTAATTGCGCCATTACTTTTTGCGCCAAAACTGGGTTTGGCACGGCAATATATTTGGGTTTAAAGGCGTTAACTTGGCTAACAAATAAGCCAATATTGTTGTTACAAGACATACCAACAACATTAAATAATTGGCTATATTTTTGCACAATTTGCAATGTTTGCGTACCTATCGAACCGGTACTGCCTAAAATTATAATATCTTTTTTAACCATTAATTTTCATTATTAAAGCCACGGCAAAATAAACAGCAGGCGCAACAAATGTTATACCATCAAGCCTATCCATAAAGCCTCCGTGCCCCGGAAAAATTTTGCCAAAATCTTTAATTCCCATCTTTCTTTTAATACTACTAGCTGACAAATCGCCAACCATAGTTAATGCAGAACAAACTGCGCCAATTGCCAAATAAACTGGCAACGCTATTTTCCAATTAGTAAACAATCGTGTCATTTGAAGGTTTGGCCAACCCTCCAAAACATTGTAATATTCAAACAATAAAAATATTAAAACAGCGCCAAGCATACCGCCAAACACTGCGCCAACTGCGCCAGAAATTGTTTTTTTAGGGCTAATTGTTGGGCAAAGTTTTGGACCTTTTACGGTAACACCAACAAAGTAGGCAAAAGTATCGCTAAAAATTGAAATAGCAAGCACTAAAAATATGCTAACAAGCTCGCCAACGCCGTGGTTCATCAACAAAAACAACGACATAAAACTCATAGGGTAAACCGTTGCAAAAATTGTTGCGGTAGCGTCGTTTAATGAATAGCCTTTTTTGCTAAAAGTAAATTGCAACAACGCAATAATTGTACCCACAAAAACAGCCAACATAATGCCTAAAGAATTAAACAGCAAAACCAATGGATACAACACAACCATTGTAGCAAAAAACGCCAATTCCATCATATTGTAACCGCCACTTTTCATGCTGTGAAAAACTTCCCATGCGCCAAAAAATGCAAAAACTAAAATTGCAATATCAGTAAAATAAATGCTATAATTTCTTAGCCACAACACATCTGCCAACAATAACGCAATAATACTTGCGCCAGTAATAGTCCTTTTTAACATAAATTCCTCATTTTATAGCGCCAAATCGCCTATCACGCGCGCTATATTCTTTTAAAATATTCTCTACCGTTTTTTTATTAAAATCCGGCCAAAAATCATCAATAAAAATTAATTCTGCATAAGCCGATTGCCATAGCAAAAAATTGCTCAACCGTTTTTCGCCACTCGAACGCACTATAATATCAGGTTCTGGCAAGCCAGCGGTAAACAAATTATCCTCAATATTTTGCTTGTTAACAGTCAAATTTTTTGCAACAACTTGATTTAACGCATTGATAATTTCATCACGACTGCCATAATTTAAAGCGATATTAACCGCCATACCTGTGTTGTTTTTGCACAATTCATCAATTTTATTTATAGATTGCAACACTTCAGTTGGCAACGCCAAAAGCTCGCCAAAAAACCTAACACGATAATTTTGTTTTGCATAATCAACGGCTTCGGTGTCGGCAAAAGTTTTAACCATACCAAAAAGTTCGTTAACTTCATCTTTTGGTCTGCTCCAATTTTCTGTGGAAAACGCATAAACCGTAACACAATTAACGCCAAACTGGTTGCAGGCTTTTATCACTTTTTTTAACGCCTTAACGCCCTCTCGATGACCATAACTGCGTGGCATCATTCTTTTTTTTGCCCACCTACCATTGCCATCCATAATAAAAGCGATGTGGTTAGGTATTTTTAATTCCATTTTTCACCTACAAAAAAACCTTATTCATTAAAATTTACAAAAACAATTGAGGGTATTTAATTCCATTTTAACCTACAAAAAAACCCTTATAAAAATAAGGGTAATTTTTAAATTTTTGTTAATAAATTTGAATACACAAGCAATATTTCCTTGTTACAAAGAGTTTGCCTTATAACAATTTGACTATCATAAACAGTTTGTTTGTTGCCAGTGTATTCCTTTGTTTTAACAATATACCCTTGTTCGGTTAATAAATTTGTTGCCTCGGTTAATGTTTTGCCAATGACGTCAATCATTTAAACACTCATAATTTCGGTTTCTTTTTCTTTACAATATTTATCAACCTTAGCAATATATTCATTAATTATTGTGTCAACATCTTTTTCGTAATTAGAACACTCATCTTCAGTAATTTCTGTGTTCTTTTTCATTTTTTTAAGAGAATCGTTAATATCCCTACGGGTGTTTCGCAAAACAACCTTACAAGATTCTGCCTGCGCTTTAAGTTGCTTAACCAAATCTTTTCTTCTATCGGTTGTAAGTTCAGGGAAAATCAACCTAATAACTTTGCCATCATTGTTTGGTGTAACGCCAATATTAGCAGCAATAATAGCCTTTTCAACAGCTTTTAACATAGAATTATCCCAAACGCTAATCATTAAAATGCGCGCCTCGGGTATAGAAATGTTGCCCACTTGGTTAATCGGGGTTAAATTTCCATAGTAATCCACCAAAACTTTATCCAACAAGCGTGGGTTTGCCCTGCCTGCTTTCATATTAGCAAGTTCGCTCACAAACGCATTTAGTGTTTTGCTCAATTTTTCTTTATACTCTTCAAAAAGCATATCTACAATTTCATTATTACAAGCCATATTATGCACCTCTTTTTTATACTTCTACTTATTATAGCAAATATTTTTAAATTATTCAATAAAAATAACAACTATTCAATAATTGTACCTATATTTTCGCCTTTAATTACCCTAACTATACTATCTTTTTCGCTCAAGGCAAAAGCAATTACAGGTATTTTGTTGTCCATACATAGTGTTATCGCTGAAGAATCCATAGCGTTTAGCCCTCTTTGAATAACCTCTAAATAGCTAATTTTGTCAAACTTTTTAGCATCTTTGTTAATTTTAGGGTCGCTATCGTAAATGCCATCAACATTTTTTGCAAGCAAAAGCGCATCAGCGCCAATTTCTGCCGCGCGCAATGCAGCGCCCGTATCGGTAGAAAAAAATGGATTGCCTGTGCCACAAGCAAAAATTACAACTCTGCCCTTTTCAAAATGCCTTAATGCTTTGCGCAAAATGTAAGGTTCGGCAACACGAGTAATAGTTAACGCAGTTTGCACACGCGTTGGAATATCGTTGCGTTCTAGCGCATCTTGAAGCGCAATAGCGTTAATTACAGTTGCAAGCATACCCATGTGGTCGGCTGCAGTTCTGTCCATATTTCCGCCTTGTCTGCCTCTCCAAAAGTTACCGCCACCAATAAGAATACCAATTTCCACGCCCAAATCACGCACTTGCTTAACTTGACCGCAAATATATTGCAAAATTGTTTCATCAATGCCGTGCCCAATACTGCCAGCAAGCGCTTCGCCACTGATTTTAATTACTACTCTTTTATATTTGGTTTGCTTTTCCATAATTCTTCCTCCAAAAAAAAGGGAACAAAATACTGTTCCCTTGCAATAGTTTAATTATTTTTGCATTTTTGCTATTTGTTCTTCAACTTCGTTAGCTAAATCGTTAACTTTCTTTTCAAGACCTTCGCCCATTTCGTATCTTACAAACCTTCTAATGCTAATTTTTTCACCAATCTTTGCAACTGCTTCGTTTAACATCATATCAACAGTTTTATCTTGATCTTTAACAAAAACTTGGTTCATTAAACAAACTTCTTTGTAATATTTTTCAATTCTGCCTTCAACCATTTTCTCGATAATTTTTAATGGCTTTGGTTTTTCTTCATTAAGCGCTTGAGCCTTTAAAATTTCTTTTTCGTGCTCAATTTCTTCTTGAGGAACTTCAGCGGTAGTGATATATTTAGGATTAGCAGCAGCAATTTGCAATGCGATATCGTGTACAAAAGCCTTAAATTGTTCGCTTCTTGCAACGAAATCAGATTCGCAATTGACTTCAACTAAAACGCCAATTTTACCACCCATATGAATGTAAGAATCAACCACGCCTTGAGATGCAATCCTACCAGCCTTTTTAGCTGCGCTTGCCATACCCTTTTCCCTCAAAAACTCAACAGCTTTGTCCATATCGCCATCAGTTTCAGTTAATGCGTGTTTACAATCCATCATACCCACATTAGTAATTCTTCTTAGTTCCATAACATCTTTACTAGTAAATGCCATAATAAATACTCCTTAGTTTTGTTCAGCTACAACTTCTGCTATGGTTGCAACTTCTTCTGCAACTTGCGCTACTTCTACAACTGGTTGTGCAACTGGTTCAGAGGCAACTGCTGCGCCTGCTTTATTAGCGACAATAAATTCGCCTTCGTCATTAATTTCGTATGTGATGCCTTCGTTAGCTTCGATAACAGCGTTTGCAATAACGCTAGCAATCAATTTGATAGCTCTAATAGCGTCATCGTTGCCGGGAATTACATAATCAACCAAATCTGGGTCGCAGTTGGTATCAACCAAACCGATAACAGGAATACCTAATTTTTTAGCTTCGTGAACTGCAATTTCTTCTTTTTTAATATCAACAACAAAAAGTGCGCCCGGAATTTTCCTCATATCTTTAATGCCACCGTAATCTCTTTCTAGCCTTTCTTTTTCAGCCATAATTTTAATTACTTCTTTTTTTGGCAACAACTCAAGTTCGCCAATGGTTTCTTGTTGATTAATTTTGTTCAATTTATCAATACTTTTTCTGATTGTTTCAAAGTTGGTTAAAGTACCGCCAGCCCATCTGTTGTTCATATAAAACATACCACAACGGATAGCTTCTTCTTTAACTGCATCTTGAGCTTGCTTTTTTGTGCCAACAAATAAAATTGTTTTGCCTTCAGCTGCAACACTTTTAGCAAAAGCATATGCCTTCTCAACGTGTTCAACAGAAATTTGCAAGTCGATAATATGAATATCGCTTCTTGCTGCGTAAATGTAACGCGCCATTTTTGGGTTCCATCTTTTTGTTTGATGTCCAAAGTGCACGCCTGCCTCTAATAGGCTTTTCATTGAAATAACTGCCATAAAAATGACCTCCTAAGTTTAATCTTCCTTGACACTTTAGCAAAAGCGTTAACCTACTGTTAAATAGGAACTTCGTTTTCTCGTTGTCAAGTGCTATTTGCTATAAGATTATAACATAGAAGGCACTGCAAATCAAATTATTTGACATAGATTTTTAAATATTTTTTAATAATATTTATTTTGCCATATTTTCATATAACATTTGAAATATTTTGGCTGACAGTTACTGCTTTAAAACCGTTTTCGTTGTAAAATTTTAAAATATCTTCTAAAGCCTCAAGCGTGCAACTTGTTGGGTGCATTAAAATTAAATCGCCTGCTTTTAGCTTGTTTGTAGCTCTTTTAAAAATTAGCATTTTATCCTTATCACGCCAATCAATTGTATCCTTGCTCCACATTATCATCTTATAATTTTGTTTTTTGCACACCTTTAATGTGGTGTTAGAAAACGAACCAGATGGTGGCGCAAACAACTTCATTTCCTGCCCCAAAATTTGTTTTATCAAATTGTGATTAACCATAATTTCATTAAAATTTTGCGCTTCGCTCAGCTTTTTGTGGTCTTTGTGCAATGTGCCGTGATTGGCAATTTCGTGCCCGTTT
>JAVVTM010000039.1:0-10313 GCA_036653655.1 Clostridia bacterium
TGAAATATTTTTGTTGGCAGTTAAGATAGATTTTGCATTAGTTTCGTTAAATAAACCTGATATTTGATTGTTCCAACCATTAATCATTAAAAAATTGTCATCTTTTAATATGCCTACAACCGTATACTCAACATTATCAATGCTATATTTTGAATTTAGCGCTAAATTACTATTTGCAGTAACAACCAATTCGTTAGCGCCATTTTCATACCAACGCCCCGACTTTAATTTTAATTTGTAAAAATCGTAAAACTCGCAATCAGTAACGGATACGGTATATTGTTCATCATTTATGCTAACACCACCATAGTAATTGTCAAAAACATAATCGGCTGTTATATTTGGCATTTTAGAATTTAATTTATCCACGCCAACATAAGTAAAATTGGGCATTTTTGAACATAAATTAAACAAGCTATTATCTGTTGATATTAAATTGATTAAATATAATGAGCCCAAAAATACAATTAACAATAATAGTATAACAAAAACTGTTAGCAAATAATTTTTTTTGAATATTCGTTGTGAGAAAAAACTAAAAAAATTCATACTATCTTCCGCCTAAATTTTAATTTGAGATTTGTTATGCCACTAAAACTACACAAAATTACTATAAATAAAAGCGCCATAATATATTCACTAAAATTTAATTTAACTAATATCGTATCCAAAAAAAACCTTGACAATATACAATGAAACGCACAGGCAACCGATGCGCATATCAGGCTGATTGTTGAAAGCGCAACATATTCTGTAAAGTACAATCTGTTTCCAAACCCAACTAATTTCATTGTTTTAAACACCGAAAAAATGTTATCTGTCATAAGATATATACAAAAATTTACCGTTATAAAAGCAAACGCACAAATTATTATTAAAAATAAGTACAAATAATTTGAGATTATCTCTTTAAAAAGATTAATCTTTATTGGATTGCTAACAATTTTTGCATTAAAACCACTCAAAATTTTATCTATTTTTTTTAATTGGCGATTGTTTGGCAATTCCTTGTAAACAACCTTTATGCCCTCAACTGCTCTGTTTGCAAAGGCATAATTATTAATTAATGCGTAATCATCAAAAACATTTTTCCCAACCACTAAATACTCAACATCTTCAATAGAAAGTTTTTCGCCTATTTTATAATCAGAATTTTGTGGAAGGATAATTTCATTTCTTTCGTTACTTGTAAAACCCGAACCATTTATTTTTTTTTCAATTTTTTCTTTAGCGTGATATATTTTTAACTCATTGTCTACTATAAAATACAACTGCAAATAGTCAAGTTCACTTGCGCTATTTGTAATTTGTTCAACAGAATAATCTTCTTCAAAAATCAAGACATTAGACATCAAATCTTCTGCGTAAATATTTGAAGGGTATATGTTATCTTTTATAGTTTCAGTAACGTATAGCAATAAAAAACTATTTATTGCTATACAAATTACTAAAAAAACAAATAAAAATTTATTTTTTATTAAGTTTTTAAATACAAAAACTATTGAGTTAATCATGCTTTTTGTATGTAATTATCACATCTTGCGTTTCTTGCGTTAAATTGCTGTTTGCAAAACAAAATACTCCACAAAACTCGATATATTTTTTTACATATACCTCCTTAGTTCGATATTTTAATTATAGCATTTTACCAAATTTTTACAATCCTTATTACACAACAGGGCAATCCTGTGTCGTTTTTAGTATATATTCTTAAATTGTAAATTTTATCTTGCTTTTAATACTTATCCTTATTTATCTTTTGTAATATTTTTGTTATCCTTTATGTTGTTACAAATAAGATTATTACAAAAAATTAGACATATCAACAAAACTTTATAGCGATTTTCCTTTTATGTAAGCGTTTAATTTTTCTTTTAAATTTGGCTTAAAATTTTTACTAACCCGTGGCGTTTCGCCATTTTCCATAATTATTAATGAATTATCAATTTTTTTAACATATTTTAAATTAACTATAAAACTTTTGTGCGAGCTTACAAAGTTGTAAAGGTGCAAATCATTAAAAACTTTTTTAAGCGTTCCTAAAGATTTAATAATTGTCCTATCTATTAAATGAATAGTTACCACCCTTTTATAGCTTTCAATATAATTTATGCTGTTAATGGCAACGCTAGATATGTTTGTGTTCCATTTTACTTTTAATTCGGTATGCCTTTTTTTAAATTGAATTATAGCCCTATTCAAATCTTCTAACAGTTCATTTTCATTTATTGGCTTTAAAAAAAATTGAAAAGTTTTAGTCCTAAGCGCTTGAGAGATTGACTCTGCGCAACTTGATACATAAAATTTCATAGTTTCACAAGCCATTTCATCAAGCCTTTTCCCTATTTCTATGCCATTGAAACTTTTTGTTTTACTGTCTAAATCTTGTGCATTAATATCTAAAAATACAATTTGATAATCGTTTACATTGCTTTCCAAAAACAATTTACCACTCTCAAAGCAATAAATTTCAAATAAATTATTATAATTTAGAATAATATTTTTAATTTGATTTCTAAACACTTCATCATTATCAACTATTGCGATTTTCATAATTACACCTCATTTACATTTTAGCACATTAAATGTAAATTGCAATACAAAAATTAAATTCTCTTTTATTTACTATCTAACTAATTATTTTGCTTTGCCACCTTGCGTTTTGCGTGCCACCTTGCGTTTTATTTTGCCTTGCTTTTGGCATAAAAAAACCACCATTGTTATGGTGGTTAAATTTTTTAATTTGCGCAATCAGTCTGCCTTGTATGGTAATAAAGACATTACTCTTGCTCTTTTGATAGCGTTTGCAAGTTCTCTTTGGTGTTTTGCGCAAACACCGCTCATTCTTACAGGGATAATTTTGCCTTTCTCTGTAATATATCTTTTTAATTTTGCTACATCTTTATAGTCGATACTTTCAACTTTATCTACACAAAAACTACAAACCTTTTTTCTTGGTATGCGCTTTGTAGTAGGCTTTTTTCTTTCTTCAGCCATTGTAAACCTCCTAATTAATTAAAATGGTAAATTTTCATCATCAACCGCTTGTGTTAACTCGCCAATTGGGGCTTTGTTAACTTTTGCTGGTTCATCTGCTTGCTCGGATTTTGCATTCAAAAACTGAACTTCATCTGCGATAACTTCGGTAACATATTTTTTTGTGCCGTCGTTGCCGTCATATGTCCTTATTTGAAGGCTTCCGCTTATTGCAGCCTTGCTTCCTTTACGTAAATACTTTGCGCAATTTTCTGCTTGCGCACGCCATACTATAATAGGGATAAAATCAGTTTCGCCTTGAGCAAACCTCCTGCTTACTGCCAATGTAAAACTACATACGGCAACGCCATTTGGTGTTGTTTTTAACTCTGGGTCTTTTGCTAAATTACCTATTAAAATAATCTTATTCATTTCGTTACTCCTTATTTTTTAATAATCATGCAACGAACAGTCTCGTCAGCAATACGTATTTGTCTTTCAAACTCTTTTGGAAATGATGATTGGGCTTCAAAATTCATCAAGATATAGTAACCTTCAGTTTTGTCGTTAATTGGATAAGCGTAACGTTTTGTACCCCATTTGTCAATGTTCGCAACTACGCCACCATTATCTGTTACTAATGCTTGAAATTTGTTTACAACTGCTTGCTTTTGCTCGTCAGTTAAATCATTTTCAATAATGTAAAGAACTTCGTATTTATTCATTCTGCACCTCCTTATGGTCTCTCGTCCCTCTGTGAGGGAAAGGAATTTTGGTATATGTTATCATTAAAAACAAAAAAAGTAAAGGATTTTAATCAAAATTACTAACTTTTTCGTTAAATTTGCGTATATCGCTGTTTAACCCGCCCACTAGCAACACATCATCATTTTCTAGCCTGCTATCGCCACCGGGAGTTACATTAACATCTGCGCCCCTACGCATCAACAATAGGTTAACGCCATACTTGTTGCGCAAATTAAGTTCTGCCAATGTTTTGCCAACCCACACGCTTGGCACGCCTGTTTCGATAATTGTGTAATCACTTGTAAGCTCCATAATATCATGCAACTTTGGAGTTACCAACTGCACCGCCATTTTTTTTGCCATTTCTTCCTCGGGCACAATAACTAAATCTGCGCCAAGTTTGTTTAAAACAATTTGATGTTTGTCGTTTTGCGCCTTGCACACTATGTAGGGTACTCCAATTTCTTTGCACGCTAAAGTTGCCAAAATACTGCCCTGCATATTGCCTCCCATACAAATAATTACCGCATCAAAATTGCGTATGCCCAATGTGCGCAACGCTTCTTCTTCACTGCCGTCTGCAATTGCTGCGTGAGTGGAAAAATCTGCAATATCATTAATTTTATTTTCTTTTTTGTCAATCGCCATTACATATTTGCCCATACTAAACAACTCTTTAGTAAGTGCCGTGCCAAAACGCCCCAAGCCTATTACCGCAAAATGACTCTTTTCTTTAATATCCATATATTCTCCTTTACCCTATCATAATTTTTGCTGGTGGGTATTGTATTTTAGTATCTTTTTTGTTAGCTCGAACAATTGCTGCGCCCAATGTTAGTGGCCCTGTTCTGCCAACAAACATAACCAATATTAGCACCAATTTACTGCCAACCGACAAGCTTGGCGTTATGCCCATTGTTAGCCCAACTGTGGAAAAAGCCGAAACGCTTTCAAACAAAACCGTCAGCAAATTAAACTCCGCTTCGGTGTTGTTTCGTTCAAAAAACAATATCATAATTGAACTGCAAAAAACAGTAATTACCGCTAGCGAAAATATAGCTAGTGTTTTTTTAATCATAGTAACTGTAATATGTTCCTTTTGATAGTTAACATCGCCTTTGTCTGTAAAGCTGTTTAAAATCAAAATTAAAGCAATAAAAAATGTTGTGGTTTTAATACCGCCACCCGTTGATGCAGGAGATGCGCCAATAAACATTAACCCTATTGTAATGCAATTAGAAACATCACTAAGCGCCGCTTGGTCAACTGTGTTGTAGCCAGCAGTACGAGGCGTTACCGATTGAAATAATGATGCCAAAATTTTGTCGCCAACACTTAAATCTGCGTATGCGCCATTCCATTCCAACAGCAAATAAAACAATGCGCCCAACACAACCAAAACCGAACTTACTATTACAACAATTTTGGTGTGAAGCAACAACTTAACTTTTTTGTGCAAATTTAACAAGTTTGCGTGCACGCTAAAGCCCAAACCACCCATAAAAATAAGCAGCATAATTGGCAAGCAAACATATGCGTTAGAAACAAAAATTGTTAGCCCTTGATACTCTGCGCCAGCCACGCCAAACAAATCAAAACCAGCGTTGCAAAAAGCAGAGATACTATGAAAGAAACCACAATATATGCCACGCCAAAAACCAAACTCAATGGCAAAAGGTATCGCCAACAAAACTGCGCCAATCGCCTCTGCAATAAGCGTGTAACTTACAACTCCTTTAATAAGTTTTACAAGCCCGTTAATGTGGTTTTCATTAAAAGATTCGCTAATTAACAACCGCTCACGCAGGGTAATTCGTTTGCCAATTAACATAAATATTAAAGTTGCGATTGTCATAAAGCCAAGGCCACCAATTTGAATTAAAAACAATATGACTAATTGCCCAAAAATGCTGTATTCTACCGCCGTGCCCACTACTATTAAGCCCGTAACACAAACTGCGCTTGTAGATGTAAACAATGCATCTATAAACGAAAACCAGCCACCATCATTGTGCGAGATTGGTAATGTCAACAAAAACGCTCCAACCAAAATAACAAACAAAAAGCCTAGAGAAAGCGACCTTGAGGGGTTTTTACTCAAAAATCTTTTTAACTTATTATCGCGTTTTACTCTTGAAAAATTATAATCCATATTGCTAATTTTAGCACAAACTTAATCGCTTAGCAACTTATTTTTACTTCACCTTAATTTTAACTTCAATTTCCACTTCAATATCCTTAACATAATCTTTAGTGATATTGTTTTTAAAAGTGTTGCCAAATTTTTTGTATAACAACCCGCCAAAATGCAAAATATCTGCGTTGTTATCCTTAATTTCCTTTAAAATCGCCTCTAAATTCCTTTCAATTTCCGCCTTAATTAAGTTCAATTCAAAATCGCTAATCGGTTGCGAAAAAAGATACTCTCCGCTCCTTTCCCCCAACATAATATCCGCCTTACACTCCATTTTAATCTTATTTGGCGCAAGCGCTTTGTATGTCGTTTTTGCATCTAAAACACTCGCCTCAAACTTTTTATCGCCGTTTGTAACGCTAATTGCGCCGTTTGCAACTTTCCCTTTTGCAAATGACAACCCAACATTTGCGCTGTCCTTAATTAAAAATATTTCACTTTGAGCGTTTACTATCGCCGTTTGGTCAAAATTTAGCATATATGTTTTTTCCGCTTTTGTATCACTGCCCCTTGGTGGCAAAATTTCTGTTTTAGATAAAACTGGCAACCAACACACTCCGCCAATATCATAATAATTGTAAAGATAATTTTTTAAATTTATTTCGTTCAAATTAATATCATTTTTGCGTGTGGATAAAATTTGCTCAATATAATAGGCGTTTGCCTCTGCGATTGGCGCTTCTAATTCTAAATATTCTTTTGCGGTTTTATCCGCCGTTAACAGATAGGCAGAGGTGTTTAACTCATCAATTTCCACCAAATATTTGATTGCCGAAAGGTGCGACACCGCTAAAATCTCTTGCGATAATATTACTATGTTGCAGTAGGCAAGCGAAATCTGTATACCGCCTTTTGTGCTAATTCGCTCGATGCATTTTGGCACGGAAACATCTTTGTACGACACCACCACAACATTGTTTTTTGCGTTTTCTATGCCACCGGTTGAGGGGTTTAAAACTTGTACGGTAACTTCCACGCCCTCCTCGCATTTGTCAATAGCAAGCCCCACAACTATCGCCCTATTGTGCAACGAAGTGTTGTCAACCGCCAAATCAAAAACCGCCGTAAAAATAATAAACATAGCTATCATTAGCCACTTGTTTGTTATTAGCTTTTTCATTTTTCTCCTTTTGCAATTTAAAATTTTTTAGATGTTTGCAATGCGTTTTTTGCAATATTTCAACAGCAGTTTTTGCACTGCAAATTATTTTAAACCGTTTAATATATTGCGTGCTATTTTGCGAAGTGCGCTACTCAAAGCTTAACAAAATTACGCCTTATTATCATTTAATAATTTGCTTTTATTGTTGTTTTTTTGTTTGATTTTTGCAACGCAAAACACCAAGATTGGCACGCCCACGCCCACCGCCAAAATTAAATATCTAACCCACGAAGTTGCAAATTCGTACACAACTTGCAGATTGCTAAACTTTAAAAATATTATAAGTTCTACCAACAAAACCATAATAGATGCGCTTGCTTTTTTGCATTTAGTAACTTCTGTCAAACACTGTAAACAACCAAAAAATATGGTCGCTAAATTTATTGTCGCCATAATCATCCAAGTTGCAATCATTGGCAAATCTATAACGCCAAACAACTCGGAAAACTTGTTAAATATCGCTATTTTTGTAAAGGAATTGTTTATTAAATACATACCATTTCCAAAGGCAGCTATAAGCAAAAAATAATACCCAACAAGCATTAACGCTATTATAAAAATTGCCACTGGCACAAACCATTTGCTTTCATTTTTTTTGCTTTTTACCGTTAAAAAAAGCAAGGGAGTGTAATCAAAAAACCAAATTAAGTTTTTATCAAAAGCGCTTGCAAGCGGCGCAATCCCGTTTGGCAAAATTGGCAAAATATTTGTCGCATCCATATCAACACGCAAATAAATAAAATTGAATAAAATTGCTAAAGCTACAATCCAAACGCTAAGCTCCGTTAGCCTTACAATACAATTTCCTCCCTTAAACGCAATGTATACAATAATTGGCAAAAAAGCCAAACTTAAGTACTCCCACTTTTGGTCATCAAAAAATTGTAGCGAAATAAAGTTTAGCGCCTCACAAAAAAATACAAGAAATTTGCAAAAATACGCTACGCCTAATAATGAAAATAGCGGAATTTTAACCCACTTATTTGTAAAAATATCCACAATATTTTGATTTTGAATACTGCAATATATTAAAGCGAATATGCCAAATTCTAATAGCATATAAAGTACTATTAGCAAAACAATTTGATTTTGCGCTTCAATAAATAAATATTTTGGCAACATTGCCACTTTAAAAGTTATTGTAAGCACAAACGCAAGCAAGCAAATTTGTTTTTTATAAACAATATTATTTGTCATTATCGCCCTGCCTTTTGCTGTTAATATTTGGTATGCTTTTTGGCCTATTTGTCATTTTTGTTAAATCCTCTTTTATCATAGTATCCTTAAAATCTTCCGTAAGCATTGGCGCAAGCGGAGCTAAATATGAGGTTTCGTAGCTTTTAATTGTGGATAGATAGGCAAGCAAAAATACGCCCAACATTATCACGCCAAACAGCCCAAAAATCGCCGCCACAACCACAAATAATATCCGTATAATAGATGATGCCTCCACTTGATTTGGCACGCAGTACATTCCTATTGTGGATATCGAAACAACTAGCACTGTGGGCGAGCTCAAAAGCCCTGCTTTTACGGCGGTATCCCCCAAAATTATTGCGCCCAAAATGGATAGCGCCATTGATAAATATCGTGGCATTCGCAAGCTTGCGTCGCTCAATATTTCAAAAATTAACAGTACAAACAGCATTTCTACCGCTGGCGTTAGGGGTGTGCTTGCAATAGATTTCATTATGTTTAACACAAATTTCATAGGGAACATTTGATACTGAAACTCTAATATCGCCACATACATTCCCGGCAAAATTAACGCAAATATTTGCGAGCAAATGCGCACTAATCGCACCAATGTTGTGCGCGCGCTTTTTTGCATATAATCTTGACTGCCCTGAAAATGCTCCATCAAAACAAACGGCAGAGTTAGCACAACGGGCGTTCCGTCAACAATAATCGCAATGCGCCCTTCAAGCAGTTTTGCAGCTACTATATCTGGCTTTTCCACCTTGCCCACTTGAGGAAAAATTGAAGCGGGGCGCTCCTCTAAAAATTTTGCAATATATGAGGAATCTATAACGCCGTCAATGTCAATTTCTGCTATCCTATCTTTTATCTTTTTTATTATCCTATCTTGCGCAATACCCTTAATATATGCTATCGCAATTGAGGTTGATGTGTACCTGCCAACCTTTGTTTGCTCAAACACCAAATTCCTTGTGCGCAATTTGCGCCTAAGCAGTGTCATATTGATTTTCATATCCTCATTAAAGCCCTCTCGTGGCCCGCTTAATACGGTGGAAACAGGGGGTTCTTGCACCGCTCTCATTTGATAACTGCGCGCCGATATTACAAAATAGTTGCCGTCATTTTCAAACATCAAGCCAACATCGCCACTAACAACTTTTTCGGCAAAATCAACAATGCTTTCTTCCTCCACAATTGGCGAAGAAATATAAATGCAATTTTGCAACATCGAAATAATTGGCTTGTCCACTTTATCCATTGTTTTTAGCGGTTCTAAAACATTTATTTCTACCTCTGCTTTGTCCGTGATGCCATCAATATAAAACGCCCTTGCGTTAACACCGGCAACTTTAAATTTTAATGTTATAATATCCTTAGAATAATTAACCAATTCTTCAAAAATATTTGTTCTTTCCTCAATATTCATATCTAATGTATTGCCATTTTTAAAAATTCTATAATGCTTTTTAACTTAAATTATCGCTTATTTATCTTTATTATATCGCTTATATTAACTTTACTACACCGCTATTTTATCTTTGATATATTGATATTTTATCTATACTATATTGCTTATTTTAACTTTGATATATTGATATTTGACTTTACTACTTCGCTATTTTAGCTTTTTCTAAGCTTTACTACTTCGCTATTTTATCTTTATTATTAGACAATAATTAAAAAAATGTAACAAAAAAAATTGTAACTTATTATTTGTTTGACATATCAACTAAAAAGTTGTAATATTTGGTATGACACATTGTTTAAACTGTTAATAACAACTAAGTTTGACAAAACACTCGAATTTACACTCTAAAACAATTCATCATATCGCAAAATACACCCTGCATACACCCAGCGACAAAATTTCAATATTTCCGAAATAAAAAATCATCTAAAAACAAATATGTTTCCGTAGTAAAGCGGATATTACAGGCCCCTCCTAAGGGTCAGTCGGCAGTTCGATTCTGCCCGGGAACACCAAAAAGCGTGAATTTCTAACTGAAACTCACGCTTTTTTATTATTTTAATATT